>JBOFIR010000108.1:0-61430 GCA_051650265.1 Cellulosilyticaceae bacterium | reverse complement strand
ATCTCTTTGTCCCCCATATACTGCCGTTCAAGAGGAATTGTCGAAAGTATAAAATCTACACTTTCCATCTCAAGCTTTTGCAGATAATAAGGCTGGCAACACGCTACGACTTTGATCTCAGGGAAGTACCTTCTCAGCTTTGTCTTGAGCAGCTCAGATGTACCAAGTCCAGTATTACATACAATCACCGTATGGTATCTGGTACTTTGCTTCGCACGCTCAATCGCAGTTGCGAAATGAACTGCAATATAGCCTCTTTCATTGGCACTAATCGCCACTTCAAAAGCTACTTCAAAGGCCTCTGCTAATTCATGTGCATAATAAAATGCCTCTGGGTAACCTTTCTTGATCTGATCGATCACATGGTTTTCTATATCTAACTTCAAATAATATCTGTGATAAGAGTTGTCTATATGTTTACTCAGACTTTCAAGCAAACTCAGATCTTCCTCTAAGTGAATTTTATATTTGTGGTCAATTGCCCTAACTGCCTGTATCACCACTTTTTGAATCGCCTCAAACGAAGGTCGCTTATTTTTCATAAAACCTTCATCAAGTTGACCTAACAAGTTCATGTAAAAAAGCTCTGCCTCAGGCACCTCAATGTGGTACTGCGCTTTGATCTGCGCTTCAAAAGTGTGATCAAAAAATTTCTCAACTTTTTCAATCTCACTACTTTTGATCGGACTTGCAATCACATGACCGGCTTCAGCTCTAAAAAGTGAAACAGCTACAAATTTGGTAAGGTAATTGATCTCATATTGATTTTTACTACGTTGCCCGCTCAGCAAACTTGCTTCTACATAGCAGTGAATCCAATCCACACAGGCTTGGTCCACCTTACCAAGTGGCTCCTGTAAGATCAGTTCATCACCATGGTCTGTAGTGAAGAAATACTTGATCAGACATTTTCTTATATCTTCTTCCTCACCTTCAATAAACATGCCCATATAAGGCTTGTAGCGAATCTCCACACGATACGCTTCTAGTAGGTTGCGTATAATGTTGAGCTCATTTTGAAGCGTGGATCGGCTCGCATAAAGTTTCTCAGATAATTCATCCAAACTAATAGGCGATGCCTTCAAGAGACTTCTAAGAAGTTCAAGTGTTCTACCTGATTCTTCATGTGGGTTGATGTTGATCTCCTTGATCAGGCGCTGAAACTGCTCTGACTCTGTAATCAGAAGTTTATAACCTAGCCCCTTCTTGGAGTCAATTTGTACACCGTAGCTTTCATATTCCTTGTTGATGCTTTTCACATAACGTTTGATACTTCTCTCACTGACACTCAGATACTGCGCCAGTGTGCTACATTGTGTGTAACCCATGTTTGAATGAAGATAGAGTATAATGAGTTTATCTTTTTCATTCATGATGTCATCTCCTTGGTTATATTATACGAAATTTTGTCACTTTCCTTAAACTCAACTCGTGTCACTTGCAAGTGACAAATCTATTTTTACCAACATTTGATCACTTATCAGCCTTTTTTTAGAAGTTGTGACGAAAAAGGTGGTCTAGAGCACGAATCATGTTCTAGACCACCTTTTAATGGGTTTCAATCAGCCCATATTTTATTTTAATGCGTTCAAGCTTTTCAATCATAGGTTGTGACAAAAGTGCTAAAAACACTACCGTTGCTAGCGCATGGATCACATCAAACCAAACGGCAGAAATATAATAGCCTAGCAATACTTTAAAGTTAAAAGTCCCTGTAGCCATCATCATTGAACCAATATTGATGATGCCACCATAAATAAAGAACGTTGCTAAACCACCATAGAGACAGAGCGGTACACGTTCTTTTTTCAAGATGCCTTTCTGAAACAATATGCCTGCTATAAATCCAATAATCCCAAAGCAAAACATTTGCCATACTGTCCAAGGTCCTTGCCCAAAAAAGAAATTACTTACAAATCCCGTTAATGCACCTACTAAGAATCCTGATTCTGCGCCTAGACAGACTCCCGTTATAATGACAATCGCAACAACAGGCTTAAACTGTGGGACCATAAAAAAGGCACTTCTTCCCGCCACACCGATTGCTACCATAACAGCAAGCAACACAATTTCCCTTGCTCTTGGGCCTCTACTTTCAAAGATCATAAAAAAAGGAATCATTGTATATAAGATGATGAGCATACTAATGAAATAATACTTCCGATCATCTAGTACATAGATCCCAAACAAAATCGTAAGTGGAATGAGGAGTAAGATAAAAACTGATGCGACTAGCGTGCGCTTTGACAATCCTAAACGGACTTGTTTTTGTTCCATAGTGCCACCACCTCTTCTACTGTCACTGCATTTTCAAAAACATCTCTCGCCATACGATTGCTACTGGTTGTATAGAAACTATTACCCGCAAAGAAAGCTCTTGCATCATTTTCAGTCACAATCCCACCATTGAAAAACAATCCACAACGGTCTGCATATTGGGCACAAAATTCTATATCATGACTTACCATAAGTATTGTTACTCCTGACGCTTGAAGTGTCTTCAAAATACCCGCTAACTTGATTTTAAAATGGGCATCAAGCCCTTTTGTCGGTTCATCTAAAAGTAAGATTTCTGGTGACAGTAGCAAGATTTTTGCCAATGCAACGCGCTGCTGTTCGCCACCACTCAAATCATATGGATGCCGATCCAAATACTGTTCAATTTCTACTACATTTGCTATCGCTCTAATTTGTTCTTCCCGTGCTTCTTCTCCCATCCCTTTGAGCATATCTGCCAAGTCATCATAGACTTTATTTTTTACAAATAACGCTTGTGGGTTCTGTGGCAATGTCACCACCTTTTTTTGATGGTTTTTTATCTTTCCCCTATACGGTTTGCGAATCTGGTTAATCACTGCCAAAGTGGTACTCTTCCCAACCCCATTGCCGCCTACTAAGGCATACCATTCCCCTCTTCCAATAGATAAATCTAAATTACTTAATACATCCAAGCTATTTTTTTCATATCTAAAGTAAACCCCTTTTAAATCTAATACAGTAGGCGCCGGGCTATAAGTCTTTTCTCTGGCTACCTCCCTCATAAAAGGTTGCTTGACACCTATTTTCTCCTCTAATATTTTTCTACCTTCTTTAATAGTAAGAACGCAGCGCTCCTCTCCTACTTTTCCTAGTATTCTGGCAGGAGACGGCAGCGCATATTGCATAGGATGATCTGCTTCAAGAAGTTTCTTACACACCACTTCTGGTGTATCATCTAGAATAATTGCTCCTTTTTCCATAACAATGACACGATCCGTCATGGGAAACACTTCTTCTAAGCGATGCTCTGTCAAAATAATCGTTGTCCCTAAGTCACGATTGATTTTTTTTAAGGTTTCCAAAAAATCCACCGCACTAATAGGATCAAGTTGGGAAGTCGGCTCATCTAAAATCAGTACATCTGGGCTCATAGCCATGACACTGGCCAAATTCAAAAGTTGTTTTTGTCCTCCTGAAAGCTCACTTACATTTTTATAAAACCAGCCTTGAATTCCGAAGAAACTCGCCATTTCCGCTACCTTAAGTCTGATTTTATACGTATCATATCCTAGACTCTCGAGCCCAAAGGCTAATTCGTGCCACACCTTATCTGTTACAATTTGATTATCCGGATTCTGAAGAACATATCCAATTCTTTCCGTCTGCTCCCTCAAATCCAGTTCTTTTAAAAGTCTCTGGTCAAACAATACCTCTCCCTCTATCTCACCATGAGGCGTTAATGTAGGCTTCAACTGGCGAATAAGCGTTGTTTTACCACATCCAGACTGCCCACAAAGGGTAATAAACTCTCCTTTATTGATCTTTAAATTAATATTTTGAAGTGACTTATGCTGATGAATCGGATAAGTAAAACTTAGATTTTTGATATGAAATACTTCCATTTGATTTCCTCCATGATATTCATAAAAATAGGGATGTAACACAGGATAAAATAAGCACTATAACTTATCAAATGAGGATATTCTCCTTTGGAAAACTTGATAATAGGAAAATACTGAACAGAAATAATACCTCGTACACTCGCCCCGAATACAGTCACACTGCATAAGAGCATCAGCCCTAGCACAATGCCGTCTCTTCCCGTAAACACAAAATTTGAGAATGCTGTTCTATTCTTTAGCCCATAGCCTCTCGCCTTCATACTATCTGACGTTTCAATTGCATTCTCCAATGCCCATGTTGTCATAATAGATAAGACGGTCATCCCCCCTTTTATGCGTTTTATAAGCCTTCCCTCAGCTACATCCTGACCTATGCATTTTTGTCCTTCTATAATAATCTGTATGCGCTGCTTGTATAGCGGTACAAATCTTAATACCATAGCGAAAATCAATGAAAGTGCAGGTATAATCTTGCCAAATAAATACATCAGTTTATCTGATGACATCACTTTGTTATAACAAGAAAACCAAATAATGATTGTGATCAACATTGTGCTAGAAACCATACCATATACCACACTTTCTAGTGTAAATGGATTCCCATTTTTAAGATAAAACAGGATGGTAGCCCCCTCATGATTAAACATCGGATTAATACACGCGACAACGAGCATCATAGGCACCATATAAATCACATTAAATCGCAGTGCACGCCCCCCCGATAACATCATTGAATACACAAATGCTGCACTGATTGAGATTGCCATATACACAGGATGCAAAAAAAACATGCCAAATCCAATGACACTAAAAAAATATGCAAAGTTCACTATAGGATGACATTCATTAAAGCGATCTTTCATTTGATTTCTCCTTTACTCATACTACTACTCAACAGGCTCTCCTACATCACGTCCCAAATCACAGGTATACACCCATTCAATCACATCATTGGGCTCTAGCTGATATCTAGAACATCCATAGTTCGGAAACCAACCATTAACCTTATACATCCAGCCACTGAGTTCTCCTGTATCAAACTCATAAAGATTATTAATCCCTTCGATATAAGCGGAATTGTACATAGGTGTGTTCACGTATTCCATATGAATTTTTTCTTTTTGCATTTCTCTAAGCAATACGTCAAATACTGATTCCCCTTCATAAGCGATTACTTGTTGGGGTGAAAAAATAATCCCATCTTCAGGTACCAGTTCATGCTTTGCTTCATCTAATAACGCCATATTTTGAAGTATGGTACCACAAGATACTGATAGGGTCACCTCAAATCTATTTGAGTCATCAATCTTTACATCTTGAGGTTCTACGGGTTCAGGTTTTCCTTCTGGCACAGGTGCTGTCTGATATTCATCTAACGCTTGGGAATCCGCTGTACTCATCTTCGTTTCTTCTTCTGCAACAGAAGGAGCTGGATTCATTTCCAGCTCCTTAGTAGGTGAACTTAGCTCCGCAGAAGATGGGCTTTTACCCATTCCCCAAGTTATTATTAATGCCAATACAATCATACATCCAATAATAATACGTGTTTTAAGTTTTCCTTTCATGGTCTACTCCATTTCTGTCATATCATAAATTCTACTTTTTCCTTGTATCAAACGTTCATAGGCTACTAGCCCATAATACCCCTGCTCTGTTGCCATCTGATTGACACCTTGCCCTTTTACATGCTCAAATCCACCATTAGGTAGCTGATAGCTCAGTATTTCATCAATTAAATTCCGCCCATTTTTAATAAATCTTTTGTCAGTGGTTGGATCAATACCCAGTGAACAAAGTGCTGTAACAACTTGAACTGCACTTTCACAGTTTCCTAATATACTTTGATCCGAAAAACTTAAAGAGTCTACAAATCCCCCATTTTTCTTTTGGTTTAATGAGAGGAATTTGAGTGCATCATCCACTGCCTTTGTGACGTGCTCAAATCCTTTTTGTTTGTAATAGGGTGCTAAACTTTGAATCGTCATAGCCGTGATATCAATCTCCCCCAATTTACCTTCTGTGCTCAAACTAAACCCACCATCTGGTGTCGTGTAGTGTTTAATGATTTTACTGATGATTTGATTGCGTGTAATCTCTACATTTTTAGGTTGGGGGGTCTTCTTCAAATCCATTGCAATCAAACCAAAGACTAACTCATTTAATCCCTGTCTATTTCCTAAAGGCTGATCAGCTTTTGATAGATCCGGCATATTCTTTCCTTTATTAAATGAATAATCTATCAAGTTAACACCCTTTACATTTGTAGGGTCTTTTCTGATCGCTGCCACTGCAATCGCTAATCGTTGTGTTTCTGTTACTTTTGATTTCCATTTACGACTTTGCTTGCTATGCTCTGTTTTTACGACTTCCTCAATATGTTTGTAGTAATTTTCATAGTACTCTTTAGGTACCTGTACGCCTCTTCTAGCCAAACCAAATACTGCCCACTCACCACCTACAGATCCAAATTGTGGTTTAGACACATTCTTTAGCATATACTCTGTGGTTTGATCCAATGCCTTAGTTACTTTTTGAGGTACGCCTTTATTCTTCTGTGCTGAAGCTGGCTGAACAGTTGCTGCTCCAAAACAAACTAAATTGACCGGGCTACTCGCTGCAAATACAGGAATCACTAGCTGACTACTGATGAGCCCTGCTAATATAAGGCTACATATCTTTCTATCATATCTCATAGCTTCCTCCACCTACTTCATATATGCTCTCATGATCACAACAACAGCCATCTCTCTTGTTGCTGTTCCTTTTGGTACAAATGCTCCCTCTATCCCATTGATTAATCCATGACTATAAGTAGTCTTCACATCCTCTTTTGCCCAATCAGAAATGTGCTCAAAGTCTTTGATTGCCATTTCTTGTTCTTCATTGTCTAAGCCAAGTGCTCTCACAATCATAACTGCCATCTGCTCTCTATTAATCACTTCATTGGGTTTGAAGTATTCTCCATCACCTTGTACAATCCCTTTTTCATAGGCCATATCCACATAAAGTTTATACCATGCCTCTTCATTCACATCTTTAAATGGTGATGCTTCACTGGCTACGATTTCTTCACCATAGATCGCATGTAATAACATTTTCGTAAATGCCGCTCTTGTTACTGCATCTTGTGGTTTGAAATAGCCTTCATAGCCATTGACAATACCTTTTTGAGTTGCTAATACCACAGCTTCTTTCGCCCACTCAGAAATTTCATCAAAATCTTTATAGTCAGCTGTTACGCTTGTTTCCTCTTTTTGAGGTGCTGTATAGGTCACAAATGACCCTAATACAGTTGTGGAAACAATCAAGTCCTCTCCCTCTTTATAGGCATAAGCACTTTGTGCTTGACCTTTCTCATCTGCTTCAGCTTTACTCTCAAATACTGGAATGGCAATCAACTCATCTTCTACAATCCATGCCATTTGCCGATTCATCCCCTTATCCATTTTTAATGTGATAGGCTTTGAAAATTGAGTAAGCTTATTACTTTGATTCATTGAATAGAACTGTGCATCTTGTAACTTTTCTTTGCTCACAAGCGCTTTGATCGCTTCATGATCTCCAGGATTGAAAAGTCCAATCTGATCTGGCCCACTAATGAGTTGTGTACCTTTATTAATCTCTAATGAAAATGGTGTGCGATCTGCTTTTAATTTTGGCAATCTACCTTTTACATCACCTACATGTAAGAATACTTTTGAATCACTCTTAGGAATCTTAACTTGTAGTGATTGCAACTGGTCTAACTGCTGCGTTAAGTTGATATGGAATACTTTATTGTCCCCTTCTGGCACCCTAACAGTTGCTTCCATGATATTTGGTACTTCTAGTTTATCTCCTGGCAGGAAGCCACCACCACCGCCACCAGCTGCATTACTTCCTAGGTCTCCTCCTAAGTTCTTTGTATAACGCCATTCAATATGATCCTCTGGGCTTAACGTATGCAAGCTTGCTCCGTATTCTGGATAGTACCCATTCACATTGTACATCCACCCACTTCCTGGCCCATGGTCAAACTCCCCATCTCCATCTATAGACTCTACATACACACTGTTGTACTGCGCTGTAAAAGTATAATCATAATCAATACCTCTTTGATCTAACTCTCTCTTAAGTACATCCCATACTGTCTCACCTACTTCAAAAGGTACTCTCGTTGGTTGGAGTACATAACCTTTATTAATCGTAAGCTTATCAATAGACAATGTGACATACGCTTGATCCGGACTAGGACCTACGCCACCGCCTACTCCCACTAACGCATTTAAAGCACTCTTAAGTTTTTCATATACTTGATTCACCTGCTCTTGCGTCGCTTGAGTATCACTATATATTGCTTCAGCTTCTCTTAAGGCACGTTCAAAACTTTGCCAACTTGCGCCTGTATAGTGATCTTGTTTCTTCCCTTTAGCTTCTTCAATCAACTTCTGCAAAGCTGTTTTATTCACAAGTTCTGGTGTTTCTTCTCCTGTTTCTACTTTAAAATTAACAACCTCATCTCCTGAGGATACCGTCACATCAAATATGTAATCTTTGGGTAGCTTACTCCTAAACTGGTATATCCCTTGTTCATTCGCTCTGACTGTATCTAAAAAATACCGTTTTCCCGCTCTCGCAATCACAATATTAACATCTGCTAAAGACTGGGTATTTCCTGTAATAAGCACCTCTTGTGTACTTGCATTAAATCGAAATTCAGGCACTCCTAAAGCAAATAACTGACTGACTATTAACATAAAAGTCATTAAGATGATTCCGATCAATCTTCTTGTCTTCATATAATCCTCCTCCAATCAAGAGGTATATTGCCTAAACTTTTTACAATATACCTCTTTGTAACTACTGATTTATTCTTCAGATCATTATCATTTTTACATCATACTTTTCATACCACTGCAGATAGCTCACTAGCAGTCTATGGGTACGATCTTCTAGGCCTGCCCTCTTAGGCAAAGTCATCCTCCCTACACCATTGAAGCCTACTACTCTGATTGCTTGAGCAGTAGTTGTCGGAGGCAATTCTTCCTGTGGCAATGTGTTACTTTCTTTTGCTACCACTGTAATTTCTATCTCTGGCATTCTGCCTTCGTAGTATTTTTGATTGTGATAACGATTAGGCGGCATAAATGACTTCGCTTGGACCAATCCTCCATTGATCTTATAAACCCCAGGTGTTGTATTTTCCGGTACAACGAAAGTGATTGTTCTGAGGGCTTCTTCATCAATCTCCCCACTACTATTCACCGCATTACTTGCTTGAATTTCTTTTAGTCCTTCAAAATTAGAGTTATAAATCATATAGATTTCTTTTCCTAGTGGATAAAAATAAACATCTGGTTTGACTAATTGAGGGAGATAAATCGCCACCTCTGAACCTGGTGTGATTGTCTCTGTTCTAATTTCTACTTCTGTGCGAGAGAAATCATATTGCAAGCCTCTTATAGCTGCATCTAACTTATTTTTAGCCCCATTAACTTGTTCTAATAAAACTTCATTGCTAGTATAAATAGTTTCTGCATCAGTAAGCGCTGCTTGTAAGTCCTCCCATGATTCAATGGTATAAATGGCTTGATCAAATTGTTTTGCTCTCTCTATACTTTGTTTCAGACTGGTCTTTTCTTCCTCTGTTGCTGGCCGCTCTGGGATAATCGTCACTTCTACAGAAGCCTTAACTTCTGCATCTTTTGCTTGTGCAGTAATCGTTGCTTTCCCAGCTCCTACTCCCGTTAATTTGCCATTTGCATCAACTGTTGCAATAGCTTCATTACTTGAAGACCAGATAAGGCTTTGCTCACTTGCATTGGTTGGCAATACTTTTCCTTTAAGCTGATAAGACTCACCCACTTCAATCTCAGGTATATTTTTTTCAATCTCTACACCTATTACTGGCCTATTGATCGCTGGGCCTACTTCAATAGAAAACTCTGGCAGTTGTGAAAAGAGATCATTATGATGTGCTGCACCTAAATTGGCATCTCCAGGCCCCTCCATTTCTTTATCCATACCTAGTGGCTCTCCCCACCAACCTTCATCAATATGCCCATCAGCAAATCTATAAGTGCCTTCTTTTGTTGCCTCAAATTGAATCGCATTATTTGTTGCTAAATCATATTGGGTTTCTTTACCCTTAATCACACCACCAAGCAAATCACAGCTATAGGCTACTTTTGCCCCACCATTTGGCTCCCACTCGCTACTCCATGAAGGGTTATATATGGTTGCTAATTTGTATACAGGTAGTGTGATCCCTTTAAAGCTTACTTTGACGTCATCACCCACTTCAATGGCATCATTTCTCTCAGGATCTGTAAGGTTCTCTACATTGATTTCTATTTTTCTTGCATCTACTACTTGGGCAAATACTTCTTTGCCTTTTTCATTACTTGCTACGACTTCTATAATGTTGCCACTGTTTCTAAGGGGTGCTGTGTAAATACTCCCTTGTGGTGCTATGATTTGCCCATTTACTTTTACAGTTTCAATAGCCCCACCTGTGGCTGCTACTGAAAAACTATAGTCAATAGAATCTCCTGTAAAATAGTAAGTATCATAACTTCTTGTTTGTTTCACGACACCATCTTCTTCACTCTGGATCGCAATACTAATCCCGGTATCTGTACCATTTGTTACATCTACCACAAATAAACCTGTATTAATTGGTGAAATAGCATCATACCCTATGCCATTGGCTGTCACAGCATCATAAGTGACGGCAATAATACTTGTTCCTTCTTTGATTGCGACTACCTTACCTGTCTCATCCACACTGACACTATTTCCCTTTACTACTTCATAGTGATATTTGGGATGTGTAATGGTATTAGCTATTGGATTATCAATAATTTCTGCCAATCTTCTCGCAACAATCTTGTACTCATCTCCGATCTTCATTTCAAGGAAGTCTTTGTTAAGCCCAATATTATTCTCAAAATCTGATGGGATCTCACTCGGTGGCAATGGCTTTTCGATATCTTTCTCTAATCCTTTGATCCCTTCTATCAATCCACCAATTGCTTGGCTTACCACGAGCTCTTTTTCAGTTGCCATACTATTGTACTGCTCATCTTTAGCAATCACTTCTGCATCAAGAATAGCTTTTTGTAACGTAGCAAAAGACGCCTCTGTGTATCCTGTAGCTTTATAAGTTTTTGCGTCTTGGATATATGTTTTGAGGAGCTCAGCTAAAGGTACATCAAGTTCACTACTACCTACTGTTACACAGAATCTCAATCTTACGGTATCCCCATCAGCCAAATCATAAGCCGATACACCTACTTCAGGGAACTTTTCATTTACAGAATACTTCCAACCACTTCCACTTCCATAATCAAACTCCCCATCTCCATCTATTGATGAGATATAAATACTACCAAATTGTTCATTTTTAGTAGCTTCTACGGCAATCTCTCTTGCAGTTGTTTCTCTCTCGATCACATCCCAAGCTGTATCACCTTCAAATAAATCAACTTCAGTAAGGGTAAGGGTATCACCTTTACCTATTGTTCTTTTTTCAATAGCGAGTGAAACCTTTCCGATAGGTTGAGCAACTTTGTCTATTGCCATTTGAAGTGTTTTTTGTGCATTGACTAACGCTTCAGTTGGTGAACCTGGCCCCCAAAGACTTGTTTGCTTTTGACCAATATAATGAATCCACATCCCTTGCGCTTCTTCATCAATCGTCCCTAATACTTGATTCGCATCATCCAGTGCTTGATTTAATGCGACAAGCTCATCTCCTATATAATCTGATGGATTGACTGAGTTTATTAAGGCCTCAAGCGATCTGTAAGCATCTACAAATTCCCAGTCAAAATTGATCCATTCTCCACCTATGCTAGATCCAAAGTAAAGTGTATATCTGAAATCAATTTCATCACCATTTTTTACAGTATCTTGAGTAATCCCTTGTCCATATGTATGATTAATCTCATATAACCACCCTGCATATTGGAAAATGTCAGGAATATTTTTTAACCCAAAGTTCTTACACATCTCTTCAAAAATTTCACTATCTTCTCTATGATGAATCCCATCAATGCCTTCTAAATAGTTTTTTCCATCATTGAGCTTTAATTCAAATCCATACTTTATTGCTGCCGCTTCTAATACATCAACAACTTTAGCACCTTCTACCACTTCTACCTTCAGCGGTTGTGCAAGTGTTTCTTGATATCCCATTCCATTTAATACAGTAGCCTCTGCAATAGAACTTCTATCTATGTTTAATGTCACTTCTATCTTTTCTAGCTCATCTAAAGTCACATCCGTCATGTCATAAAGTCTATTTTCCCCTTTTAGCAGGCGATCATAGGCAACCAAAGCATAGTGACACTGTTCTGTCGCCATCATATTGGTCCCGCCATCTGGAGTATGTCTAAACTGACCATCACCTGCATAATAGCTTAATAGATTTGTAATAGGGTTATTTTCTCCCTTGATGAATCTTGCATCTTGAGTTGGATCAATATTGAGCGCTGTAAGTGCTACCACAACTTGTGAAGTACTTTCACTCGTTACAGTTTTCCCACTAAAATCACCTGCTGTAAATCCACCTTCTGGTGTTTGTAACTGTGACAAAGTATCAAGTGCCTCATCTACAGCCTTTTTAACCTGTGCATTCGTATCATAATAAGGTGCTAGCGCTTGTAATGTCATCCCTGTAATATCTACATCTGCCTTTGCACCACCTTTATTTAGTGCAAAACCACCATCTGCTGTACGATACTCTGTAAGCATTTTATCAATAATTTGATCTCTTGTAATACTTGCATCTACAGACTGCTCACTTTGCTGTAAATCTACTGTGATGAGCCCAAAGATGAGTTCATTTAACCCCTGTCTTCCACCCAGTTCTGCCTGCGTTCCAGATAACCCAGGGAAGTTCTTGGCCTTATTCCAGCTATAATCTATAAGATCAATACCACCCACATTGGTTGCATCTTTACCCATAGCAGTTAATGCCATAGCGATTCTTTGAGTTTCTGTTACCTTGTACCCAAAAGGTCTCCCTTTTACAACTTCCTTTTGAACGGCTTCTACTACTTTGGCATAGTAAGTTTCATAATAGTCCTCACTTACAGGGTAACCCGCCCTTGCAAGACCTAATACACTCCATTCACCGCCAATAGCTGCTATCGCACTTGGTGTTTGACCAGCAATATATGTACTGGTTTCTTTTAAAATTTGTACATAAGGCTGTGCAAGCTCTTGATCTGCCCCCACCTCAAGCACATTACTAAGTAATTTAAGATTCTGCATATCCTCCCATGCAAAAACCTTAATTTTGTAGTCTCCTTCTTGTGGGATAGGCATACATGCCCCCCACAACTTCTCCTGATTAGCCGGTATTGTCTCAACCACATAATTGTAGTGAATCATCTCATTAGTGTGCTCATCATATAAAGCGGTAATGAAATGTGCTTTCTGATCCACTATTGTAATATTTCTTGCTTTGAAACTCATTTCTGCATCTTTGCCGTTTTCTAAGTTAACATACCCTATTTCAGAAATCACCAACGGCATTACTTGTGCAAAAGATGGCATACTATTCACGATCATCAGTACAATAATCAGTAACCAACTGAGCACTCTTTTTTTCTGCTTCATTCTTCTTCCTCCTTTTGTTTTAAAACTCAACACAAAAAAACCTTGCCATTACGGCAAGGTTCGTGATCATTATAATAAATAAAGTACATGGTATTCCCCTCAATTACATACCAAACACAAGTGACCAATGGGCACATATCAGTTCGTGTCATAGTGAACCGATTCAAACGCTCACTTCACTACGACGACACAAAAAAATCTATCATCATTTCTTTGTGCATGCTAAACAAGGGCTATAACTGCCTTTATTATTATACTTTTCTCCATCGCTCGTAGAGTTTCTAAGTACAGTAATAGGCAGGTCTTCTGACTTGAGCATCATCACTTCTTACCCCTTCCCGAAATCACTTTCAGTGGGTTTTGTAAGAAACTCTTCTCTTACAGCGGCGGGACCGTGTGGGACTTACACCCATCTTCCCTTTTAATTACTACCGTCTAGGATAGTAAACCTACTACTTTTTATTAAGTTCATTTTTATTATATCTGTTAAATTTTACTAAGTAAACCTTTTTATTTGACGCTTAATTCAATGTATGAATCCAATCACTCGTCTTATTCCTATATTTTTAAACTTTCATTCTTTACTTTTTTGTTTTTCAATCCACACCCAACTGATTTTTTATAACTTGTATCCCCATACGATCTACAAAGAACCCTATTTTTTCCCCTGGTATGGCTTGCTCCCTATAAAAGCTTATAAATCCCGTGATCATCTGCAAAGTTTCTCTCTCCGTTAGCCCTGTTGCCACGATATCTGCTTGTCTTGGATGAAATCCTGCAGATCCCCCTATGGTTAGCATGTAGCCATCCTTGTCACCTATGACACCTATATCTTTGCTATAGACACTCCCACATGCATTGCGGCACCCTGCTACCCCGATCTTGGTACGACAAGGCATCTCGGCCCACTGATACCGATGAGAAAGCTTCATCCCGATTCCGATGGAGTTGACCTTGGAACGCTTGCAAAATCCAGCAGGACACATCTCTACATTCTTTACTGAGTTTTGCTCCCTCACTGCTGGTTCCATCCCAAGCTCTTCCCATATAGTAGGGATATCCTCTAGTTGTAGCTGGGTTATCAAAATACGTTGTCCTGATGTAATTTTCAAAACACCCTTATACTTTTTGGTCACCTCGCCGATTTTGATCAGCTGATCTGGAGTAATAAAACCTCCAGGGATGTGTGGTGTGATTGCATACGTTCTTTTACCGTTTTTTATTTTTTGTAGATTAGCCATATTCGTCTCTCCCTACTCCTATCACTTTGATTTTAACTTAGTATACTACAAGTCTTTCAGCCATCACGTATCTATGACTACATTTAGACAGCCTTCAGTTGTGCAATACATCGTTTATAGTCTCCCATATAAATAACAGACTCAAACACAGTCTCCCTTACATACTGCATCCCCAGCTTCCTAGACAGTCTCTCACCTTCTGGTGTGACATTATCTGTAATCATACATTCAATCTGTATCCCCTCATAAGGTCTGCTTGCCTCTTGGAGTAATTGCTTTAACACCCCTTGTCCCCTATAGTCTTCATGAATGACAATACAACATAAAAACATATGAACCGTCCCCTCAACAGGCTGCCTGATATCTACGAGCTGCTCTGCCTTAAGTTCCTTATCATTGAATGTTCCCGACTTAATCTGCTCAAAAAGGTCTTCTCCTATAGGAAATAAATTGATAAATGCCATAATCTTTCCCCCATCCTCTAAAGCACACACACTGTAGGGATGCTGTTGATACCATCTATAGGACTCCTCTGCAGGTGTAATATGTTCTTCTGTATAATACAGTGCCTCAAGCCCATACATTTGCACAAAATCTTCAAAGACAAGTGTTTCTTTTATTCTCATACGCCTTCTCCTTAGCAAAAATCCCAGAATACACAGGGTATTCTGGGATTATATTTTCTATTCTTCTGTTTCTACTTCAGCTTCTGGCGCTACTGTTTGTAAGAAAAGCTCTTGAAGCTGCTTGTCATCAACAGTACCAGGTGCCTCTGTCATGAGACAGCTTGCATCTTTTACTTTAGGGAATGCGATCACGTCTCTGATGTTGTCACATCCAGCCATGAGCATGATGATACGGTCAAGACCGAATGCAAGACCACCGTGTGGTGGTACACCGTATTTGAAGGCATTGAGTAAGAAACCAAATCTTTCGTAAGCTGTTTCTTTGTCGAAGCCTAAAAGGTTGAACATACGCTCTTGTACATCTTGTTGATAGATACGGATACTACCACCGCCAAGCTCATAACCATTGAGACAAAGGTCATATGCTTTTGCACGTACTTTTGATGGCTCTGTTTCCATGAGATGAAGGTCTTCATCTTTTGGCATTGTGAATGGGTGGTGCATCGCTACATAGCGGCCAGATTCCTCATCATACTCAAGAAGTGGGAAGTCTGTTACCCATACGAATTTGAAGACATCTTTTGATGTGAGCTTTTGGCGTTTTGCTACTTCTAGACGAAGTGCACCAAGTGCTGCGTATACTACTGATGCCTTATCAGCTACAACTAAGATCAGGTCGTTGTCTGTCGCACCCATACGCTCTTTGATTGCAGCTACTGTTTCTTCACCTAAGAACTTAGTGAATGAAGATTTCTCTTCACCATCTGGTCTTACTTGAAGCCAAGCCACACCTTTTGCACCAAAGTCTTGACCTACTTTTACTAAACTATCGATTTGTTTACGACCGATATCTCCCATACCTTTTGCATTGATCGCACGTACTGAGCCGCCGCCATTGATTGCATTTTCAAATACAGCAAATCCGCAGTTAGATACAACATCTGTCAGGTCCGTAAGCTCTACACCAAAGCGTACGTCTGGCTTGTCACTACCGTAACGATCCATCGCTTCTTGGTATGTGAGTCTTTGGATTGGAAGTTCAACATCCATATCCATTGTCTCTTTGAAGATCTTTTGGATGAGTCTTTCATTGATGCCCATAACGTCTTCTACGTCAACGAAGCTCATCTCCATATCGATTTGAGTGAACTCAGGCTGACGGTCAGCACGAAGGTCCTCATCACGGAAACATTTTACGATTTGGAAGTATCTATCATAACCAGATACCATGAGTAATTGCTTGAAGATCTGTGGTGATTGTGGTAATGCATAGAAGTTACCTGGGTGTACACGTGATGGTACAAGGTAATCTCTCGCACCTTCTGGTGTTGATTTTGTAAGCATTGGTGTCTCGATTTCTAAGAAGCCGTTTTCTTCTAAGAAACGTCTTACACTCCCTGCTACCTTGCTACGAAGGATCAGATTGTTTTGCATATCTGGTCTTCTAAGGTCAAGGTATCTGTATTTTAATCTGAGTTCTTCTCTTACATCACTATTTTCTAAGATCTCAAATGGTGTTGTCTCTGCTTCTGAAAGAATACGAAGTTCTTTGACCTCGATTTCGATCTCACCTGTTTTCATTGTTTTGTTAGCATCTTCTCCACGTGAACGTACCACACCTGTTACAGCGATTACGAACTCACTACGAAGTTTTTCTGCTTTTTCAAATACAGCTGCATCTGTTTCTTCACCAAATGATAATTGAAGTAATCCTGAACGGTCTCTTAATGTGATGAATAAGAGTTGACCTAAGTTTCTTCTTCTTTGTACCCAACCTGTTACAGTAACTGTTTCACCTACGTTTGCTGCGCTAAGATCTGTACAGTAATGTGTTCTTTTAAGTCCTTGCATTGATTCTGACATCATCTATCCCTCCTATAGTCCTAAGTTTTGTTTCATCATAGTTACAAGTTCATCAAAGCTTACCGCTACTTCTTCACCTGTTTCCATCTTCTTAAGGTTAAGTGATCTTGCTTCTACTTCACTCTCCCCAATGATTGCTGCATATTTTGCACCAATTTTATTGGCATATTTCATCTGTGCTTTGACACTTCTTTGAAGATGATCACTCTCCGCACTTACGCCTTCTTGTCTTAAGTCATTCACAAGTTTGAAAGCTTCCATCATGGCATCTTGCCCTCTATAGCCAAGGAAGATGTCTCTTGTCGCTGCATCCAATGTATTACCATTTTCCGCTTCTCTTACAAGAATCAGTCTTTCAAGCCCTGCACCAAATCCAACAGCTGGTGTTGGTTTGCCGCCAACTTCTTCAACAAGTCTATCGTAGCGTCCACCACCACATACTGTGCCTTGTGCACCGATATCATTTGAGATGAACTCAAATACTGTCTTTGTATAGTAGTCAAGCCCTCTTACGATACTTGGATCCACTACGAAAGGAATATTCATCGCCTTAAGTAATGTCTGAAGCTGATCAAAGTGCGCTTGACACTCTGTTCCTAATGTATCAAGTACTGTTGGTGCATCTTGAAGTAAGCTTTGGCAAACTGGGTTCTTACAGTCAAGTACACGTAATGGGTTCTTCTCACGACGCTCATTACAAAGTGGGCAAAGACCCTCTTGCTTAGACTCTAAGAAACCTTTGAGTTTCTCATTGTAAGCCTTACGACACTCTGGTCCACCAAGTGAGTTGATGTGAAGATCTACTTTTGTGATGCCCAGACGCTTTAGAAGTGTGCTCCCAATCGCAATAACCTCTGCATCTGCCGTTGCTGAGTCACTCCCAAACATCTCAATTCCAAACTGGTGGAATTGTCTTTGGCGCCCTGCCTGTGGTCTCTCATATCTAAACGTTGGTGAGATATAGTAAAGTTTTGTTGGCTGCGCATCTGCAGACATATTGTGCTCAAGATACGCTCTTACCACTGCTGCTGTGCTCTCTGGCTTAAGTGTAATGTGGTTGTCACCTTTGTCGACAAAAGAATACATCTCCTTTTGTACGACGTCTGTTGTTTCACCTACACCTCTTTGGAAAAGATTTGTGAGCTCAAACATAGGCGTTCTGATTTGGTTAAACCCAAAGTCATCACAAAGATCTCTAACGATCCCTTCTACGTCTAACCATTTTCTCATCTCTTCACCAAAAATATCTTTGGTCCCTTTTAAAGCTTTGATTTCCATATGACAAGCCCCTTTCTGCTTTGGTTATTTTTGCAAATAAAAAAGTCCCTGACATCACTGTCAGGGACGAAATAGCCGCGTTACCACCCTGATTCAAAATCCTACCTGCTCTGTAGCAAAAAGTATGACTTTGCACCTTGTAAGTCTTTAACGGAACTACCCGTTCTATCCTAATAAGAACTGCTGTTCAGATAGTCTCTCCGAGATGTCTTCTAATCTTGTTGAAGGCTTCCAGCCAAGGCCCTCTCTCTGAAGTGTAAGATTGTACTCTTTCTCATCATCAATTTCAATTATTACTTGTATTCTATATGTCAAATTTTGATTTGTCAAGGGATATTGTGTCCGTCTAAAACACATTATCCCTTGCTAAAGGATCCATTAGACGCCTACTTCACTACGCAACTTTTCAACAACCGTCAATGATAACTCCGTAACTTCCATAATCTCGTGATTAGACTTACCTTTTAGAATCATTTTTCTTGCTACGCGTTCTATTCCTTAGCCATCGCCTCTAGGGCATCTAGATCCCATCCATGGGTATACGTAGTGGTAAAGTTATTCTTCCCCTTCACACTTGCCATAGTCGGGTAGCACGCCTCATTCCCTGTTTCCCTAAATGGTGGCACCTCAATTACAGGTGTAATTTTTTCCTCACCTGTAATCCCCCAAGGGTCGTACTTACCAGAGAGAATTGCATCACCATTCTCCCTTTTCATGATCCAGTCAAATTGGGCACGCCATGTACTGTTTGACATACGCCCACACAAGAAGTCACTTGCCTTCACCTTCTCAAAGATTTTCTTAAGCTGCGTCATACCGCCTTCACAATGTGCTAAGAACTGATCAATCATCCCCTGACGCTTCTTAGTGATCAGCACGACTTTTGGAAGTTCCTTACATACTTCATGATAAAGACTGATGACTTCTTCATAGACTTTCTGCCCCTTATCTGTATCATCTTCTGCTGTATTCTGTGTATGTAAATCTCTTGCGTAATCTTCTGTTATTGGAAATTGGATTTCCTTATTTGTAGGCTTTTGTTTTTCCCCTTTGCATAAAACCTGTCCGAGCTGCTCCAAAAGGGCATCATTTCTCATATAGTAAGTACGGCGGCGGATACGATCATAGTAAGACAAGTAGAGTTTCCCCTCAAATTTGTCCTTGCTCTCTGTATAAGCCTTCTTTGTCTTGTATACCTTTCCGATCGCACCAAAAGCTGTACGGAACTCATTCCTAGAGAATCTCAGTTCCTCGCACCAACTATCTCCCACTCTATAGCTCTCATCTTCACAAGGTGCTAAAAATTTATAGAAAGGTTTCCCCTCTGTTTTATTAAACCAATACTCAAGTTGTCCCATCACAATCGTCGCCGTAATACTGCCTGTCACTTCATTTAATTCCGGTTGATATTTGATCACTCTTAGTGTATTCATCGCTTCTTCCCCCACTGCTCTCTTATCTTTTTCGTAGAACGCTATGTTTTAACTTTCTATAAGAGAAATGCAGTTAGAAATCAAAATCCCCCCTGCTTTTTTATTTATTTTTTTGTAGCGTTAGATAGAACGTATGCAATTTACACTGTATTTCCTATTGTATGATAGTGCCTTGCTATATTTTCAATGTCACAGAGGATCAGGTGAGTTAATGCTACAGGCTTTATCGTTAATATATTTTCCCCATACCCCATCAAATAACGTGCAATAAAACGTTCCTCACCTTTGTTATAAAAGCCACGAATCAAATACTGTCCATTCTCTTCATAAAGCTTCATTGAAGGATAATGTTCTTTTTGGAAGAGGTCAACACCCTTTTGAGTGATTACTATCTCAAAATCCGTTGCACCGGCAGTTTTATAAAGAACCTCAGAAGACTTGACAAACTCAGCAAACGGCTTTGATGCATATGTAGTATTTTCTATGAGCTCTAAAACTTTGTCACAGCGTACCACCTGCGTACGATTTGTCTCAAAATTATATCCAGTAGCATACCATTGCCCATATGCAGATGAAATATTGAAAAATTGTAGGATATATGTATTCACAATGCCACCTTTTTGATACTTTATTTCACAAACCTTTTCTTCAATTGCGAAGTACAAAATATCCTTTAGAAAATGACAGTGATTATAGTGTTTGATAGCACCTAGACGAAATACTTTTTCTATATTTCTCAGCATTTGAATCTTTTCTGGCGTCAGGCATTTCTCAAATTTTTCCTTCAGCTTTTCTACACTCAAATGAAAAGGTGTTGTTTCATAGGCATTCAATGTCAACATAGAAAAATAGAGGGCAAACACTTCATCCTCATTAAAGATGATCGGTGATAACAATTTATTTTTAACAATGCCATAGTTTCCATTCCTGCCCAAATTAGAATAGATAGGCATACCAAGTTCTTCTAGGGATTGTATATCCCTAAGTGCCGTACTCTTTGAGATCCCGTACCGACTCATTAGTTCTTTTAACTTAAATGCGCTCTTATCACTCAGAAATAGCATCATGTCATTCAGTCGCTCTGATTTATTCATAAAAAACCTCTTTTCTTTCCTCAGTAAAAGGTTTCATAGGATGACACCTTTTTATATTATGCTGTAGTTACTCACCCAAGAAAAGGAGAAATAACAATGATCACCAAAAATGAATTTGCAAGACTCATGAATACCCAATGTGAAATGGCACTATCTACAAGTGTCAACAACCAACCCAATGTCAGGATAGTTAACTTTTACTTTGATAACACAACCGATACGCTGTACTTTACCACCTTTGGGGACAATGATAAAGTAAAAGAATTTGAAACCAATCCCCGCGTCGCTTTTACCACTATTCCTCACGGTGGCACTGAACATATCAAAGCAAGTGGTCTTGTAAAGCAAAGCACTCTCACACTTTCGGATGTTGCCGATGGGTTCATTCGCAAAATCCCTGGATACAAAGATACTCTAGAGCAAGCCTATGAATACCTCATTCTTTTTGAAATTGCATTTGATCAAGCTACAGTCACATTGGACTTTGAAAACACCGATGTGATCCTACTTGGCAAATAAATCAGCGCTACGCAATCATTCATGATTACTCTCCTCACTTATAAGTTTTGTGCTATACTAAACAAAGCTTATACCGTACATAAAGAAGGGAGTTTACAAATGATTAGACATGCAACTTTAGAAGATTTACCGCGTATTCTTGCGATCAAAGAGGCTGCTACCAAGCACCTCCACCATATAGGGATCAACCAGTGGAATGATTACTATCCCAACCAAGCTGTATTCACAGCAGATCTCCAACGACAGGAGCTTTATGTGATTGAAGAAGATCACACCGTGATTGGCTTTGCCTGCATCAACCAACACCATGACGAAGCGTACCACACACTTGACTGGAAGCTCAGCACAGATGATGCTTTCTGCATCCACCGCCTTGCCGTAGACCCGACTCATCACGGCAAAGGCCTTGGCTCGCGTTTCCTACACTACGCCGAAGACCTTGCACGTGAAGCCAAAGTCAATTCACTCAGAGTGGATACTTTCTCCGAGAACTTCATCACCCAAAAGCTCTTTGCTAAATTTGATTATCACTATGTGGGTGATGTGTTCTACGGCCCCGTTACAAAACCGTTTTACTGCTATGAGAAGCAAATAATAATACACGCCTCATGATATAGGCGTGTATTATTATTATCGTTGTATACTATTGATGCCTCTGCTTACACTATCCGTTTTTTTCCAATCTGTAATAGTCACTTCACAACTTTGCTCCACATAGATCACAACTTCATCTACAAGCGACTCTGCAACTTTAACCATAATATGACTATCTTCTCGCCACACCTTACAGTTGTACTGAATCAGCTTGCCATCTTCCTCATGGACATAAGCCTTGGTGAGTGCCACTTCTTCTAGGCACTTGAAGTGTTCATGGACATCATTGTCACATGCGCCGCCTTTGTAGACACCGTCTACCAGCCCACGATCTGCATGAGCATAGCCCATGCAGACTTGTGTAGGATCACTGTGCCACCAGTCAGATACCATCTCGACATACTGCTCCCCTACGATGCCTCTTTCAAGCTTACCTTTGCCTGGTTGCTGTTCATCTGCCACGAAGACATCTGCTTCAACATAAGGGTCTGTCACGAATGCCCATCTCAGCTTACCACTTTCTATATCAATCGTCTGCATACATGCGCCCAGTGTATCCATCAACTCTACGAGATATTGCTTCTTACCTGTCAATCTATAGAGATAGTACGATGCATAGTTCTTCCATGAAGTCCAGCCATGTGGACTTGTCATCATCCCCTGCGGGATCATCACATCATACATGCTCTCCCAGAAACGTAATGTTGCCCCACGCATACGGCAGTCTGGAATCTGTGTCATCTCCAAGCAGCGGTGTTTATCTAGCATATAGGCTGCTGCTTCAGTATATGGCTTTCGCGTTTCTTCATCTAACATGAGCGCAAACATACCCAGTTGCAAACTACTACATGAGATCATGCCATCTTCAAAGGTCATCTCACCTTCTGTCTGGATGTCGTCTCTTGAACGCTCAAGTTCATCGATCGCACGTTTGGCACTTGTATAGTGAAGCGCTGCAGCTTCTTGCCATACTTCTCCCTCCAAGCTTTGCTCTACTTGATAAAGTTCTAACATTGCCTTGGCAATATAGATCACGCATGTATAGTGTACTCCGTGACATCTATAGACACCGTCTTCTGACTGATACCCCATGATCAGCTCCGCAAGGCTTCTTGCCCACTCCAAATAGTGGCGTTTGTCCGTTGCTTCATACGCATCCACCAAGACACTGATCATCAGTGCTGAGTTTTGAATACGCCACGGAAGCGCGGCATCTACTGGCTTTATCGTATCCATATGGTGCATCACACCGAAAACTTCATTGAACTTTGCTTCAAGGCGCTCATCTAATGCAGAATCTGGCATATGCTTTCTCGCTAAGAATGCAGAGAAGAAACCGTACCAAGACTCTGTATGTGTGGCTGCCTTTTGCTCATAAGTAAGCGCTGCCTCCCTTGCCTTTTCAAGGTAATAAGACCATGGCTTTCTGACATAGATCATTGCCTCACTGATCTTGTCACCACATTCTGCGATTACACGCCAACAGCCGTATTCATCTAGTACGACACCTGCTTGTGTCCCCTCATACTTTTTACCACTTGGCGCATGGTACATCAGCTTAGCCTCTGATCGTGCCTCTGCACACTCACCAAACTCATAGGTGTATTTTGTCATGTTCACTGTAGGTGCCCCTGTGTACATGCTTACAATCTGGTGGATCTGATCTTCTGTATCTGCAGGTGCAAGCAATATTCTAAAACATCTTTGCTCCCCTACCTCTAATCTATGTAGACCTTCTGGGTGACGTGCTGGCAATGGCCCCTCATTCATCAGATCCAAACTCATGGTATCAATGCGGTGTCCTGTATCAGTATAGACAGGGTCATACTGCGCACGTGTATAGAGATTGTGCCATGCTGCAATAGGATCCCTCGATGCAATCACGACACTCTCACCTGTTGGACTCATCATATAGCCCCATGCATGAGTTTTCTCACAACGCATCGTCGTTGGGAAATGACAGGCATCCCAATCAGGGAATTTTTCCATATAAGTGTCGATTCCCAATCTCAGCTCGCATCTTTTGGGCTCAAATAGCCCTACTTCTTGATCAAGTGTGACATCTAGTTCTAGTCCTTCTGCTTGTTGGTTATACACCAATGTAAATCGTGTCCCCTCATACTGCCCTTCAAACCCATGCTCATCTTGTGTCAACAAAATATGAATCGGTTCCTGATCTCCCTTAGGCCATACCCAAAGGCTAGGTCCTGCATGTACACCTTCCCTAAATCTTACTTCCTTGCCACTTTGCCATACGATTTTTGCCAGCGTTCCGTCTTCTCTACCTTCTCGTATCATCATCACTAAACCTTCCTGATTTTCATATTGATTTAATTTTATTTAATACTTTAAAATTTATTATACACAATAATTAATTGTTTTCAACAAAAAAGACTTGCTATTGCAAGTCTTTTTTGTCATGTTTGATTAATAAGCAAATTCCTAAAAGCAGCCAACCAAGCGTATTAAGCCCTAGTCCCCATGCGGGGGTGAGTAGACCAAACCCATGTCCATAGCTTCCTAACATCACAAAGATCAATCCACTTAAACTAACTATTTTTTCCGATCGCGATTGCGCGCTCATGATTTCCCCTACTTTCCAGCAGCGAAGTGAGTAATTCTACAATAGTACCGCTTCCCATCACAGAAAGCTCCCCGATATTTTCACAAATTTTCTGTAGGTATTCTAATTCTTTGAGTTTATATAGTGTATGATTTTCATCCATAAGCCGTGCTGTATTGAGTAGACTTCTCGTAGATGCCACTTCTTCTCGCCTTGCAATGAGACTCGCTTGTGCTTGTTTTTCAGCCAACAATACGCAATTAAAGATCTCCTTCATATCCCCTGGCAATATTAGATCCTTCACACCTGCACTGATAATCTCAGTACCAAACCGCTCACATGCCAAATCCATCTTGGCCATGACAAAGTCAGCAATCTCACGCTTACGCTTCAACAGTTCATCAAAGGGATACATGCCCACATACTCACGGAGTACCAGCTGTAGCTCCGTATAAAGTTGTCTCGGTAGGTCATCGATCCGCTCACATTGCAAGACGTCACTGATGCGGTAGCGACATATAAAATTCATCCTAAGACTCACTTTGTCTTCTGTTAGAATTTCCTGCCCATTAATTTCAATTTGTTTTTCTCGCAAATCCACCATTTTTACTGATACCTGTGTTATCCCATTCCAGTAATTATAGCACCCAGGCTCTAAGATTTTTTCAAAGCTATGATTGAGATACAGCACCCCGCGTTCATAGGGTGCAACCTCAATGCGACATACCTTTCCCTCCAGTAATGCATGATCCATATATGGTATATAACGCGCCTCTACTGTTGGCCCATCTAAACTGATGCGCTCCACGGTATAGGTATGTACAAATTTCCAAAAGCCATATTCACCTGAAGTGAGTACTGCACACAAACGTTGATCTTCAAATACCATTACGAGTTCATGGTCTGCTACACGAATGCATTCCATCATCTTACTCAGCACTGTATCTTGTCTGATCACTTCCAAAAGTTCAGTCTCAACCTGCCCCTGCGTCCGAACCACCTTTACCTCGATCCGACTGGGTTGCCAAATCCTATAGCGCCCTGCTTTGACATGCTTCTCGTACGTACCATCTTTATACCAAAGACCTACTTCATCGCCTCTGACAATGATTTGCTTCATATGTCCCCGCCCTTCTTACTTCTGATAGGAAATCAAGCTCTTACCCCCATAGCACTGGAAACCGCCTTCAGTCTGTGTCCGCCTGTTTGTTCTTAGCCCCAAGAAGTCACACCCACAATGCCTCTGTGCAAAGTGGGTGCTTCTCCCATTCACCAGCCTCCAAACTTAGTTTCTAGGATCTGATAGCCTTTTCATGCCACCTCACCACACACGCTCTCCGACGCCTTGCAAAGTCACTATCGTTTTGCAAGAGCTTCTCTCCTATCTTCCTTTGAGATTACTTTGTGTATGAGTCTTAGCCACTTGGAATATTGATGAGTATACGATTGACACACTTATGTAACCGCACTTCGAGGCTCTACAGAAACCCCTTGATATCCCTAGTTCTATTATATTATCACCTCTTCATTTTCATCACATAGGACACAATAAGAACTTATCATTTCTCCTACAAAATTTGCTGCTCCCATCCTATTGGTTAATCACTTGAATTTGACACATCTTCATAGCTTCTAATGCATTGTGGTGACTTGCTGGTGTCACACCTGCACAGCCCTTTGCATCTACTATGACTTTCACCTCTGGCATATAAGTCTTGAGTAGAATCGCATTAGACAGTACACAGATATCTGTACAGAGCCCTACAAGTTCGATCACACATTCTTCTTCACCAATTATCACCTGCAGATCTTGTGCCAACTGGGCACTTCCAAAGATGCCTTTCTCATAGATCTGCTGCATCTCACTCTCTCCTGCAACCTTCTTTGCAAGTGCCTCTATGCCTTCTCCAAATTGCCACCCCTGTGTGCCTCTGATGCAGTGCGGCACAGGTAAGTTGGCACCTTCTTGTGTCTCGAGATAATCTGTATGGTGGGTATCCATTGTAAAATAAATACAATCACCATTTTCCTGATACGCCTGTATCTTTGCCACTACATAAGGGACGATTGCCACTGCCTCCACTGTACCAAGTGCCCCATCAATAAAATCTTTTTGCATATCGACTACCACTAATATTTTCTTCATCTCTTCTCCTCCTCTTCCTCGCCTTTTTTGATAACATTTATTTGATAATATCATTATAGTAATGTCATTGGCATTCGTCAAAAGCTTTATAACCACTACATTTACTTCTGCCTCTCTTTCCTAAAATTAAAAAGCCACAACACGACTTACATCCATGTTGCGGCTGACTACTTCTCTATTTCTTTGCTTCTAATTCACGATCAATCTTTTCATTGTACTGATCAACAATCTCGCCTACCACTCTAATACGCTCAATATCTCCTGTGGAAGATATTTCATCAGAAATCCCCAATACGAGATTTGGTGCAAAAAGTTCGATAAGCTTGTGGGTGGTTTCTTTTAAGACTCCCACATCATACGTTTTGTCAAAGTAAATCGCTGGGAGACCATCTACCATAAACATATCCCCAAGGCCTTCTTTGGCCTCTTCTAGGGTAATATCCCCTTGTGGTATTGGTGTGATTGCTTCCACCCCATCTAGTCCTGTCTGCTGATAGAACTTGGTGAGTCCTCTATTGTCACCATCAAAGTGTGAATAGACAAACTTACCCGCTTCATGCAGCTTACGGCATCTGATCTGATACTCCTCCAATACATATTCTTCAAAGTATGCAGGGGAGAGTGTGCCAGAATGAATATTGTCACCGAAGTTGATAATATTGATCGGTGAGGCATTGATGACATCAATAAGTCTCAGGTGACTTTCTCTTAGTGATTTGAAGTAGGCATCAATCGTATCTGGATAATCATAGACCGCATAGATCGCCTGCTCGACGCCCATCAAGTCAATATAGAGGTTTTGCATCGATACCCTTGGCATGAAGATACATGGTGCACCCAGTCTCCCCCACTCTGCTTTTGTGCGGTCAAAGTGCTCTTGGTTCCAGCCCCACTCACTATTTTCTTCAATCCATGCCCATACCTTAAGCTCCGCTTCATCAGTAACCCATTCCTTGGCCACCTTCCCAGCCCATGTACTATCTGTACGCTCAATAATCTGACTGACAGATCCAACTGGTGTTTCAATGATATTGGCAGTGCGTCTATTCCCTAGATCCTTTTGGTAGTTACGCACCCTTTCGTCCCATTTTCTATAAAAGCAGCCATTGTACTCGTAAATTCTAGCTGAACATCCTAGGTCTCTATAGATATCAGACTTCTTCATCCCTTTATAATGCCCTGGTAGTTCACCTTTTTCAAAGATCTTATCATCAATCCAGCAGTCCATACGTGGTTGCCAGATAACCTTGCCATTTGCACGCTTGAATACCACATCCTCATGCAGCTTCCAATAATCTCTTTCCATCGCCTGCTCCCCCTCTTTTTTTACTTGGTCAACTGATCCCAAGTCTCGAATACTTTGTAGACATTCTCTGGCTTGGCCCCAATACCAAACTCACACTGTGCGATACAATGTCCTTGTTGCCATAAAGTGTCATAGACTTTCTTGACAGCCTCTTCCACATCTTTCTGAGTGCCATAAGGCAAGATATGCTGCCTATCGATTTCTCCCCAGAAAGTAAGGTGTCCCTTGTACTGCGCCAAATTATCGATCCCCATACAGAAAATCTGTGCGTTCATCGCATCTAATCCGAGATCGATGAGTCTTGGAATAATATCCAATGTATACCCATCAGAGTGCATGAACATCTTCTTGCCATGTTTGTGGGCAATATCAATATAATCTTTGTACATCGGTCTGAAAATTTCATCCCAAAGCTTTGGATTGATCAAGAGGCTATTTTGTGCACCCCAGTCATCCATCATATTGAGCGCATCCACATCTGTCTGTGCCCACTTGGTCAGCAATCTACAATAGAAGTCATGCATCTTCTCCATGAATTCAAACATCTTCTTCGGACGCATCATCAGATCCATGTAGAAGTTCTCCGTACCTCTAATGAACTGTAACTGCTCAAATGGTCTTGGGCAACATCCACTCATCAAAAACTTGCTAGAATCCTTACACGCTTCATTGACCTGCGCAATATCAAAGCTTAGAAACTCCTCTGGAATATGAATTTTGTCTGCATCCTCCCAGTCCTCATCTTTGACAAGTGGTTCCTTCACCTCACCAATGATTCCTGGTTGCTTGTTTTCAAAGATGCACCCCCACTCATCGATATATGTACCCACTGCATAGGCATCCCCTGTTGTCTTTGGCCACTGGGCATAGTGCGTAGCTGGCCCCCCAAAGTCACTTGGGAAATCTCTTTCGATCTGCTCATACGCCTCTCTATGATGATTGACTGCCCAAGGCAGTACCCACATTTGTCTTGGCGCACGTCCTGTATTTCGTCCTTCTAGTGTACTGATCACTAACTCTCTTGAATTCATTTTGACCTATCCCCCTGTTCTCTCATTGCATTATCCAGACTAGAATTGTATAATCTAAATAAAAATTTCTGTATTTAAACTCTCCTTTTATTTTAGACATCCTCCAATAAGATTTCATTTAAAAATATGCTTTGCACAATTTTAAGGAGTTACATACCATGTCTCACTTACCTTCACGAAAGATTTTATACCACGATACTTTGACCATTCCAGGCTTAGAACTCATAGGCTACAACCGTACTACCAAGGCTCATGGTCCTATGGATCTTCACACACATCCAGACTGCATGGAGATCGTCTTTATTCTCAAAGGCTCACAGACTTACTATGTAGGACACGAAGCCTACAACATCTCTCGGGGCGATGTCTTCGTAACCTATCCCAACGAACTTCACCATACAGGTCCACACCCCCAAGGTGTCAGCGAATTTATCTGGCTTCAGCTCCGCCTGTCAGAAAACCAATCCTTTCTCGGACTACAACCAGAGTATAGCCAGCCCCTTCTAGACCGGCTCCATCAGATGACAACGCATCTCCTACTCGCTGACAAAGAGATGCTCGCTCTCCTCCAAAAAAGTTTTGAGGCCTTTGATAGTGGCGTCTATGCCCAAAAACTCTATGGTCTTGGTTTATTGATGAGTCTTCTTTTCAAACTCTTCTATTTTCCAGACCTACAAGCCTCTCCAAACACAATCATTCAAGACCTCACCCGCTATATTGGCGATCATATCACCGAACCCTTGCCCTTAGATGAACTCTGCAAGGCTGGGCATCTCTCACGCTCTGCGCTACAACATCAGTTCAAAGACTATGTGGGGCAATCCCCACGAGACTATATCAACTGTCAAAAGATCGAACACGCCAAACTCCTATTCAAAAGAGGAGTGAGTGTCACAGAAGCCGCCATGCATCTGTCCTTTAGCACCAGCGACTACTTTGCTACCACTTTCAAAAAGTACACAGCGCAGACACCTAGTGAATATATCAATAGCCTTTCAAAAAAGCCCTAATACTTTTGGCCTATATAGAAAGCCCTAGTGACCTCATATTTATGAAGATGATCACTAGGGCTTTTGTTTTATATCGAAATATTTTCTATCATATGGTTGATTTCATAACATGTATTGTTCTGGAGGTATTTCTCAAATTTGCGCAAGCTCTTGCCAATCCCTTTCCACCCATCTATCCTATGCCGCAAAATCCCCATTTTGTAGTCGTCTATCCCATGCTTCTTCATAATCCAAGCTGTAAATACGCGTGCTAAGACTTCATTTTGGAAGAGTTTTATCTCACGGATTCCTAGTTTCTCATAACTTGACTGCGCTATGATAGGTGTGTTCGACTCAATCTTATCAATGAAGGTATTAATTACGATATGACACATCTCATGAATGATCAGTTCATTCGTCGGATTATAATTTCCATAAATCGTTTTTTCACTCCCTAGACATATGAGATTCTGAACGAGACTGGCCTTCCCACCATTTTGTGTCAATGGTATACAACACAATTGTACTTCTAGCTCACTGATTTCAAACAAAGGAAGTAGCTCCTTAAAGCTCTTATGAATCATCTCACTATATAGGCTACTCATGTGAGCAATTAAAGGCTGTAGTTCTCTTATGACCTCATCAAAATAATACTCTGAATATAGCCTGTCCATTGCCTCTGGCAACCCCCTGAGCCCTGGCCACGTCGTATTGATACATTCCAACCCCTGAGCATTCGTTTGAAAGTGTTTTTTCTCATCCAGTGTTTGTGCCAATCCAAAAATACTTGCTTGATGCATAACCTTCAAAAATTCAAATTCTGTTTGATAATCAACATGATACTTTTCAAAGTGTTTTTTGATTACACTTCTTGCTTCCCCATCCAAGCTTAGCTTATTCGTTTTCTGCAGCAATGGTATTCTTTTTTCATCCTCAAACGAAACCATTGATTTCATACTCATTGCACCAAATACAGCACGATTGATGCTAGTATCAATGATAATCATATGAACCCCCTCTATTAATGTCTATTATTTTTAAATATTCTTAACTTTATTTTATCATATTAAATCCTTCCAAACAACAAACGATCCCCCGTATGTATTAACATACGGGGGATCGTTCTAACCCATAAATGCTGGTGAATACACCACAACACCTTGCACGCCATCTAGCGCACCGTCTTCTAGCTCAAGTGCCATAAAGTATGGACTTGGCACCTCGAACGGTGCCTTCACGCCATACTGTGCGGCTTCTTTGAAGCCAAAGCGTGGGTAGTATTGGTCACTCCCTAGCACGATCACGTGCTTGTAACCTAGTGCTTTCGCACGTTCTAGGCCAACGTTTACAAGCGCCGTGCCTACCCCTGACTTCTGCAGATCTGGCAGTACAGCCAGTGGTGCCAGTGCCAAAGTCTCTGCCGACTTGCCATCTTCTGCGATCGCTGCTTTGGTAAAGAGTACATGACCTACAATCTGCCCGTCTTGCTCTGCAACAAGTTCTAACTCTGGTACATAAGCTTTTTCATCCGCTCTTAGACGTACAACGAGATCTTGCTCTGTCCCATCTGCATGCTCTGCTGATGCAAATGCAGTCTGTACCACATCATATACTTTGCTGGTATCATCTGCTTCAATTGCTCTCACATTGATCACCTTTGGCTCCTCATAAGCTACTGCTTGCTCTGCTAAAGCAATCGCACCTGCTTTGGTCTGATTGCCACAGATAAAGCGTGCAGGGTGGCAGAATATACAGCCTGCTACACCAGTCATCGCTGTCATCGCCTCATCTCTTTCCCCTGCCCAGTGCTTTGGTAGGTCCTTTCTAGACTCAAAGCTCTTGGCTTCCTTTTGTACTGCTTGCACACGCCAAGACCCTGAGATATCTTCAAAGACTACAAAGAGTACATCTGCCTGTGTATCCAGCTTGAATACTGGATCTTTCCAACCTACAGTCTTCTCTAATACAAGGTAATGTGTCTGCGCCACGTCTTGCGCTTCTAACTGCGCCTTCACATAGTTGTAGTTGCCATAGTACTCTACCGCCTTACGCACCGTCTTGAAGAAGAACTTTCTTCCGAAAGCGACTGCTTCCTCAAAACCAGCCTGTACCTCCTCCTGTGTACCACCAAAAGGCATAAAGCTACTGATCACGTGTGAGATAGTGGTCACTGGTACTTCATACGTATTCACATCCACACCATTATCACTTGCATCAATCTGTGTGATGAAATCCTTGGCAATCTTGGCCACTACCTCATCAATTTGCGTCTCATCTGTAAGCTCTGGGAAGTTTTGACGTACATAGCGAGGCCCAAAATCCTGCCATAAGAGCCCAAATGCGCAGTATGGAATGCCATCTTCTCTGAGTTTTTTGTCTGCTTGATGATGGTCATACTGTCCACCACCTACATCTGCTGCAATATCACAACTTGCAATCACTGCTTCATCTCTTGTTCTTATTACTTCCAAATCATCTATTATATCTTTCATTATTGCAACGCCAAATACTTCATCTGCATGAAATACGCCGCTGTGAACTGCCATTTTTGTCATTGTCTGCCTCTTTCTATACGCGATAAACTTAGTCTATCCAGTATAGCATAGCTAGATACGTTTTGCCCATAGGCCGTGTTCTGTGCAGTATACATAGAGCGTACCTCTCCCACGCTTACAGAAGCGTACTTCTGGATTTTGCTCTGGGTAAAGCTTCATCAGGTGCAACTTATCAAATGTCACATACGCTACAAATGAAATCGTGTGCGCCTTGGTCATTGGGTGATTGAATGTCACAAACAGATCATCTTCGATCACCTCAATCTGCGGCATATGTGCCTCATCTATTTCAGTATGCGCTTCTAGCGCTTCTAGTTTCTTGCCTCCGCAACAGCTTAGCGTCACATCATTGGTACTACTTATGACATTGCCACATGTCTCACATACATAAAATTTGATACGTTTCATATTGCCTCCAATATAGTTATTTTCTATGATTTCACCTGATAGGAGCTCAGAGGTATTGACCTCTAATACTTCTGCTAACTTACGAATAAGCGTAATATCTGGGCAGCCAGCCCCTCTCTCCCACTTGGAAATCGTCTTATCACTCACACAAAGGAGCTGTGCTAGCGCAATCTGTGTGAGTCCTAATTCTTTGCGTCTCTTTACAATCAATTGTCCTGTCTTGATACAATCCATACGCATCACCTCTCCTCTATTTTATCCTGAAGGCGCGCCTTTCACAATCTACGCTTCGTAGAGTCCCTTGCTAAGCGCCTATGATAGAACTGTTTTTTTCCTACAAAAACTGATATAGTATTGCCATATCCATTCAAAAGGAGGTCCATATGTCCGATTCTATCATCACCAAGCGTGCGATTGCCCAGGCACTCAAATCTTTGATTCTTACCAAGCCCTTTGAGAAAATCTCTATCTCCGATCTCACCTCAGCCTGTGGCCTTGGTCGCCAGACTTTCTACTATCATTTCCAAGATAAGTATGAACTCCTTACTTGGATTTATTATAATGAAGGCTTCTCCCCTGTAGTAGATGCCATCACCTTCGAGAACTGGGATCAAAAGATTCTTCTACTCTTAGAGATCATGAAAAAAGAGCAGTTCTTCTATTGTCATACCATCACTGCAGATAGCCATTACTTTATGGACTATCTGCTTGAGATCACAAGTACTTTATTTACTGAGGCGATTGAAGCACTTGATACTGCTCACAAGCTAGATGCCTCCCAAAAGCAGTTCTTCTCACAGTTCTATGCTTACGGGATCTGCGGCGTTATTCTCTCTTGGGTCACTTCTCACATGAAGCAATCCCCTCAAGAAATCGCCATCAACCTCAAGAAACTTGCCCATCATAGCGAGCACCTTGGCTATACCTTTTATCTCAAAGATCATGAGCTGCCTCTTAACTAAAGCTCAAATTTTTCAATCATCCAGCATCTTAGCGTTTCAAGGTCCATCCCCTCAATCTCCTCATAGAGCTCAGCATACAAGCTATTACCGTATGCTGGGTTTATTTCTTTTGTGGCAAGTTCCTTTCCAAGTTCAATTACATTTCTACAGGTTCGTTCTTTTCCATAGGCTTTACTTCTTGTCATATGGCGCAGGGCTACGTTCAAAGCGGCTTGCTTAAGTTTTTGATCCAGACTCATCCAAAAGCCCCCCTTTCGTTTGATATGATTTTAGTTTACGCTGAGTAAGTCTAGGCATATATATACACTTTACTGAATTTGTCTAGTTCTTATACAAATCTATCAATCTGTCTAATTACGTACTGAAAATTGTGCTATATACTAGGCCTATCAGAAACAATTCAAACAAAGAATCGAGGTCTTTATCATGGAAAAGAAACATTTAGGCGCATTACTTACTATAGGAGCCATCACTGGTGCAGCTGGCGCTGCACTTGCTATGTCTCGTAACAAAAAACAAAAATCTTATCAAATACCGAAAAGTATTCCCTTATATAGTGACTATGGTGACCAACAAGTGTACTTTGTAGGCGGCGGGCTCGCTTCACTTGCTGGTGCGGCCTACCTGATCCGTGACTGCGGCTTCAAGGGATCTCATATCCATATCTTAGAAGGCATGAAGATTCTCGGCGGTAGCAACGATGGTGCTGGTAATGTCACCAATGGTTTTGTATGCCGTGGTGGACGTATGCTCAATGAAGAAACTTATGAAAACTTCTGGGAACTCTTCTCTTCTATCCCATCACTGGATATGCCTGGCATGAGTGTAACAGAAGAAATCCTCAACTTTGACCACCTTCATCCTACACATGCACAAGCACGCCTCATCGACCAAGAAGGTGTGATCCAAGATGTATCTGGCATGGGCTTTGATAACCAAGACCGCCTACTTCTTGGCAAACTCATGATCACTACCGAAGACAAACTTGATGATCTTACTATTGAAGACTGGTTCCAAGACAGTCCACACTTCTTTACGACAAACTTTTGGTACATGTGGCAGACAACATTTGCCTTCCAAAAATGGTCTAGCTTGTTTGAATTCAAACGCTATATGGAACGTATGATTTTTGAGTTTTCTCGTATTGAGACACTTGAAGGCGTTACACGTACACCTTACAACCAATATGACTCTGTCATCGTTCCACTTCGCGCTTACCTTGATGGCTACGGTGTCAACTTCCGCACAGATGCTACTGTTACTGACCTTGATTTCAAAGAAGGTCATGACCTTACAGTCACTGCAATCCATCTCCAAACAAGTGATCATAGTGAGACTATTGTCCTCAATGAGAGAGATCTATGCATCATGACCAATGGCTGTATGACAGATAGCGCCACACTCGGTGACTTCAACACCCCTGCAGCTTACAACCCAACTCACCCGATCTCTGGTGAACTTTGGGCAAAAGTAGCAGCAAAAAAAGAAGGTCTTGGCAATCCTGAGCCATTCTTTGGGCACCCAGATGAGACCAACTGGGAAAGCTTCACTGTCACTATGAAAGGTAACAAACTCCTCAAGATGATCGAACAATTCTCAGGCAATATCCCTGGTAGTGGTGCGCTCATGACTTTCAAAGACTCCAACTGGCTCATGAGCATCGTCGTAGCAGCGCAGCCTCACTTCAAAGACCAACCTGCTGATACCACTATCTTCTGGGGCTATGGACTCTATACAGACAAAACAGGGAACTATGTAAAGAAAGCAATGCGTGACTGTACTGGCGAAGAGCTCCTAACTGAACTGATTTATCAATTCCACTGGGAAGATCAGCTAGAGGAAATCATGGCAGATGTGGTAAACGTCATTCCTTGTATGATGCCTTACATCGACTCACAGTTCCAACCTCGCAAGATGACCGATCGCCCTCAAGTGATCCCTCAAGGCTCTACTAACTTTGCAATGATTAGTCAATTTGTTGAGATCCCTGAGGATATGGTCTTCACAGAAGAATACTCTGTACGTGCTGCACGTATGGCAATCTATACACTTATGGGTGTCAAAGACAAGAAAATCTGTCCTGTCACACCTTACAAGAAAGATAAGAAAATACTCCTTCAAGCACTCAAAAAATCTTATAGCTAAATTGCTGTAACTGCACAGCCAAAAGAGCACCTCTCTGCCTCTAACAGATGAGATGCTCTTTTGACCGTAAACTTCTGGGAAAATCTAACCATTCACCTGTAGCAAATAAGGTTTGTCGTGTAGGCCATACCATGATCTATAGTTAAATACAGCTTGATAAAAGGCATTGTCGTGAATCGGTGTGACGATCTCCCACAATGTATCATGCCCTGTGCAGCCACCTTTAGGCTCCCCTATATAAATAATCTTCGCTCTCGGATTGATATGTTTAAGTAACCTGACAACAGTCAGGAGTGGCGCTGTATCAGCCGCCCATGACACCAAGAGATAATCGATTTCCTTGCCATATTTCTTGATGCTCTCTATGCAGTCTAGTTGCTCCAGATCCTCAATCCAAAACTTCGAATAAAGCCCTTCAGACAAATCATCTGTTGCATGAATGGTTACACCAGAACTTCTGAGACCATAGGTCAAACAACCCGTACCCGCCATCACTTCCAATACTTTTTTATCACCCAAAAATCGTGACAAAGCTTGGCAAAAAGACTGTGTCACCAATGTATAACCAACTAGCGACATCAATGTCTCTCTATAATCATAACTATTGTAATCTTTTGGAACAATAATAGGGACACCTCTACTATCAAATCCAGCAAAAATCTGATCCGTATATTCAAAAGGAATATCGCCTGGTAGGGACTTATGAAAATAAGCCCTCAAAGCAGGTGGTAGAGGAATAAGGGTATCTTGTAATTTGCGTATCGTATTCATGTGAGATCCTCTTTTTTCATATGATTGTGCCCTTAGTTTTCCCCTTGATCACCCTTTACCTATACAGGATATGTTTTCTAGTCAATCACTTAAGCGTCTCATGTCATTGCACCTGATAGGATAAGGTCCCACGACACACGGGTTAGGAAACCTGCCATTTATGGTTTTGTGCTGTCTTTTCTAGCCGCTTTACCCTTTGGTACTCAATCCCTCTAGCCATTTTTCATCATCACCCTCTTTGTCATTTCTGTATAGCGACGACGTTTTGACTTTCTAATAATTGAAATAAGTGTGCACTACTTAGGGATAATGCACACTATTTGAAAAAGGTGTCTTTAAAAACTACCTTCTCCTTATTTTTTTGATTGTTTCTTAATCAATTAATAACTCTTTTAATTTATCTGCCTGTATATCAATAGATTGAGGACCGTTTCCTGTAAGTAAGTTATTATCTTTATCCCAAATAATTTTAGGTAAAAACTCTATTGTTGTATCAATATTATACCCATCTTCTTTTAATTTGTCTGACGCATAAAACTCTAACCTAGTTTTCTCATCTGGGATATGGTAAAATCCACCTATTGATACCTGTAGTTCCTCAAACTTTCCAAAAACAGTTATATGAGCTCCTTTGTAAGCATGATTATCTACTTTTATTTTCTGACCATCTTTATCAATTCTATATTTAGCAGAAGAAAGAGCTACGGGTGCATGACAAATTAAAGATAATAAAATATTATTTTCATGTATCCTATTTAATACTTCCCCCAAATAAGGATTATCTACAAAATCAACCATAGGTGCATGTCCACCTGGCATATGAACAAACTTAAACTGATTTAGTTTAAATTCATCCTTTATATCATTATCTTTTTCAATTATTTCTTTTAAAGACATATATTTGTGCTCTTTTAATGTTTCCATATACTCTTGTATTTTATCTCTATATATGATTGCTTCTTTATTAGACTTTGGAAGTGCTTCTGAAACTTTAAGTTTTCCCATTAAGCTTCCTACAGTTTTCAGTTCCTGTCTTCTTCTATTTACATATTTTTCATTGTTATCTGTGTATTCACTAATACTAGAATAAAGATTTAATTCAGTTGTTAACTTAACAGCTTCTATAAGAAACTTACTAGCAGTTTGCATTACTAATGATTCTCCATTAATATCAATAGTAGGTACATATCCATTAGGTGTAGCAAATGTAAATTCATATTCATCTTTAAATATCTCAAGAATTTTTCCCATTTCAACTAAAAAAAAACCTATTGAAACAGACTCCCCTTCTGGATATTTTAAAGGTAACTTATCTGCAGAAGATATAATAATAAGTGCTTTTTTTTCATATTAAAATCCTTCTTTTCTATAAAATATTGGTCTATACACTAGTTAAATACTCCATATTTTTACTTTACTATAATGTTTAAAATTAAAAATTTTCATATCTTATTAAATATTTAAGTATATTTTTAGCTACAGCAGCACCTGAAGCAGGATTTCTTGCTGTGATAACTCTATTCTATTATACTTAAAATTCTGACCATTCAGCACCTTTAACATAATTTGCGCCTCTTTCTACAAGTTCAGTTTCATTTAAGTATGAAACTAATTTATCAAGACCTGCAGCTACTTCTTCACTATTTGAGAAACCTGTAACGTTAACTCCATCAACTAAATTCTTACCATTAGATAACTTTATATTTAATAACCCGGCTAACCCATGGCACACAGCCAAAACTATGCCACCATTTTCATATATTTCCTTGGCAACATTTTGCATTTTGGAATCATTTAGCAAGTTCCATATAACACCATGACCACCAGTATAATAAATTATATCATAGTCACTTGCATTAACTTGCTCTATAGATAAAGTATTTCCTAGTTTATTCATAAATTTGTTATCAGTATAGTACTTCCAATCTACAGGAGTCATATATACATTCTCTAAACTATAAGGGTCTATTGGAGTATAACCTCCTTTTTTTCACTCTAAATGTCTTTTTTAATATGTGTGTTTTTTGTGAGATTATGCATAAATTGGGTCAGGCTTTCTTTTCAAATCTTTAACTCGTTCTTCAATGCGTCCACCCATCTTCCCTACTTGCCATTGCAAATCTATTATCTTATCCATATTTATTTTTCAATTAGTCGCCATAATGACGACGACTAATTGAAAAAAGACGACATTGATGACCACTAATTTCAATTCATCAGTAATTTCTCTATAAAACAAAAAGCCCTACAATCCTTGAAAACTAAGTAATTGCAAGGCTTTATTTCATTGCACCTGATAGGATTCGAACATGCGACGCACGGTTTAGGAAACCAATTGTCATCTAGTTGCCAATCGGTATACTCTGCCCTTTAACAACGAGTGCCGTGACCATGTCTGGTTCCAATACCATTGGCATCTCTATACCATCTACTCTATGCTTTTGGGTAGGTTCAAACTTATATTCAAATATTTCATCATACAAGCTATCCATATCACCTGCACGCAGTGCAATACGTTCCCCATCTACCATTTGTAGTACTACACTGCCACTTTCCAACAAAGCAAGTTTTTCCCCTGTTTTACCTTGCTTACCTTTGATTGTTACATGGAGCGGATCAAATACCAGTTCTTTAATCCACATTTCATTTTTTCCAACAGTTAATTGCTGATTCACTTTGATTGATTGTGTTTTATAGTTTTGCACATGAGGTGTGTTAATTTCAAATAGATTGCCACCCTCATCCCCAACCCGCTCTACACTCAGTGTCACATTCTTAAGTTCATGAAGCGACTCATAATCCATCTCTAAGACCACATAGATTGTTTTTTGATCTTCTGATAGTCTCTTTTCTAGGCTTGCACTTCCTCGACTTGAACCTTCTTTTCTAAAATCAAATTCGTAGGCATCTAGACCTTCTTCAAATATGCCCCCATCTATTTTGGATAGTTCTCCCCTAAAGCGTGCAGTTTCCTTTCCTATAACGCCGCTATCCAACTGAAAATGTAGTCCTGACTGCTCCTTGTAGTGTGGCACTGCATGTATGCTCATGTCTATCTTTCTCCCGAGATACCACTTAGAGAAACCCGCTAGACAAATAACTAGGAGTACCATGTAGCTCCACCACCAGATTCGCTTACCCACCCTTAACACACTCCCTTTTTCTGAATTGCTGTCACACCTAGTATAGCACAAGGATACTGCTTCTACTAGTTCTAGCATGCACCTACTTATGGCTTCCAAAAAAAGAGCACGAGTGCTTACCACCCATGCTCTTTCTTTGACTTTGTACAATTGTATTCGTATGATTTTAGGATATCAGAGTTTTTGACAAATGAAAGGGGACTAATTAGTCATCCCACTCCTCATCATCGTGATCATCATCCATTTTGTCTTTATCCATATCAAGAATTTTGCCTGTCTTTGCATCGATTTCAAACTCATACTCGAATTTGCCATCTGTGCCTTCTACTTCATAGACATATTTACCGTCTTCTTTATCGAGTTCGATTTTTATAACCGTTACTTTCTTGAATTTCTTTTGAATGATAGAGATGACTTGATCTTTTGTTAAGAGCCCATCTACACCTGGCTTTACTGGTTTTTCTGGATCAGGTTTCTCAGTTGTCACATCGTCTGTTTGTGGATAAGCATATACTGCTTTCACTGCATTAGTCTCTGTATCAAGGATTACTTGGAGCTTCATCCCGTCATTTGCTACCACAACACTGTATGCCCAGAGTCCCTTATGTTCTCCAAGTTGTGTTTTCTCTGTTACTTTACTTTCTTTGAGTAGACCCATAGCTTTTGCTTCTGCATCTTTTACTTTGATCTTTGCCTTGTAGTTTGGATTTTTGCTAAAGAGATTTTTCACTTTAAGACCTACAAATGCTGTATCTTCTGCAACGATCTTTTCAATCTCACCACAATCAGCTTCTACAAGTGCTGCAATACGCATTGTCTTATAAGTAAAGAACACTTCGTAATAGGTTTCATCATCCATGACAGATTTCTTTGTCTCTACATGCTCCGCTCCTTTTGGCATCATTTGATGAACCAATGCTGTTGCTTGGTCACTTGTGACTGCACCTGTACCTGGTGTCACTGGCTTGAACCCTGGTGTTACCCCTGGCGCAGTTACTGGTGGTTTTGCTGGTTTTGTGTGATTACCTGCTGGCGCAGCGTAAAGTGATGTTGTGGCAATTGTGAAAGCTATCATTGTCCATGCTAATTTTTTTAATTTCATAATGATTCCTCCCTGTGGTGATCATAAATTTTCTTATTCACTTATAGATACAAGTGCATTTTTACTTTTGGGTACCTTTTTATAGTTTAAAAACATTTTTTTATTTTTTTGATCGCCACAAAAAATAAGTGGATCTTATAGTTGTGTATAAGATCCACTTATTTGCAATCTAATCTTCTATGAAAGCATCTATTGTTCTGCTTGTCGTACCGGCAAGTGAACCATCACTTTCAAATTCACCGATGTCATTTTTCATCTGCCAGATGAATACGCCACCAATCTCTTGCTCAAGTGCATAAACCACCTTGTCACGAATGAGATTTGGTCCATTGAATCCCCAACCTGCATAGAGGTTCTTGCCTGGATCAAACTCACCTGCTTCTTGCATCAAGTTGTAGATGTGCTTGTAATCCCATTGTTCAAAGTAGCTATCCACCTTCACACCATAGTATGGCATGCCGAGTACAAGCTTTTGAGGATCAATGCCTTTGCCCTTGAATTCGTTGATAATTTTCACTGCACTATTATAGAAAGTAGAGTGATTGTTGGTTGTACCGTAGTTATCATATGCCATGATATTGATACGATCAAGTGCATTTAAGCTTTCTTTGCTCAGACCTGTTCCTCTAGATTGTGCTGAAGATAACTGAAGCCCGTTTTCTTTGAAAAGTGTAGAAGCTTCTAAGATCAGATTGTTGTAGTCTGCCCATTGACTACCTGTCGCAGGGTATTCCCAATCAATATCATACCCTGCAATATCGTAGATCTTTGCGAATTCTACGAGATCATCTAAAAAGGCCTTGCGCGCTGCTGGATCATGGAATGCATCACTTGCCCCACCTGGTGCACCATCAGGCTGCCCTTTGAAGCATGTGATTGACACCCATACATCACAATCTGTGTAGTTTGTGATCTTTTCTTTCCACTTAGGGAAAGTTGTCGTAGCATACTCACTATTCCAAAGATGTGTTGTTTCACCTTCACCTGTTGGACCATGTTCGATAAGTACGAACTCACCTTTGTTATTGAAGCTAAAGTTACCAATCATAATGATATCAGTCAGAGACTTAAAGTTGTCTGGGTGGATATAATCCCAGTCGTGTTCAAAGTATGTACTTGATACATATGAAGTATTTGAAAAGTTTTCTTCTCTCGTGATTGGTCCTAAATATCTTGCTGACATGTCTGTGATTGCCACAGCACCTTCAGTATCTTCGATAATAAGGCGAAGTTCATTGGTTCTTACGGGTTCTTCGAGTACAGCCATATGATACGCTTCGATCAGGTCATTGGTATAGATTGTTTCCCACTTACCCTGCATCTTCGCTTCCACACGGAATGCACGCGCGTTACTCCCTTCTTCGCTGAGTTCAATCACATTGATCTCTTGCATGCCTTTAAGTTTCAAGGTCGTTGTATCTCCTTCTGTTTCAAAGGCTGGTTTTTTAGCCTTTGTTTCAATTTCAACCTCTTCGTTACGCGCATCTGTTTGCTCCATAGCATTCATAGATGTCCCACATCCTACAATGCCAAGTGCCGCAACAGCTACGAGACTAAAAATTAATTTTTTATTACGCATACTCTATTTTCCTCCTGTAAACTTCATCTTTGTGAACTTGTCATCTAACAAAGTTTGAAGTTGCACTTTATTTTGCTCTACAAGGTCTGCTGGTGTTCCCTCACCATTGACAACGCTCTTACAGATCGCATTGATAGATGGGTCTGACCAGTCAAGTCCTGAAACAACTGCAATTTCATAAATATCTGTATTGTAGTGAAGTGCCATATCTACGTAGTTTTGTAAAGACTCTTCGTCCCTTACGTGTGTTGCGTAGTTTTCGATAACTGTATCTTCACGTGTCATACCTTCTGGTAATTCATAGAGATCATCGATTAATAAGATGAGTTTGTCTGCCATATCTTCATATGTTTTTGGGATAAAGTAGAATTGACCCATCCCTGCGCCATAGCTGTATTCTGTTACATCTGGACCCATAGGAGGAGGTAAGATACCGAAGTCATCCGCCATTGGTGCACCTTTTGCAGTATTTAAGACAGGGTTTGTTCCACACATGATTGCAACATTACCATTGATAAAGTCACCAATTGTTGCATCCCAGTCAAGAGAACCATCATTGAATAATGCCACCTTATCTTTGAAGAGCCAGTCAGACATTTGTTGGAAAGCTTTCATTGCTTTTGGATCTGCTAAAGATAAAGTTGCATTTCCTTCTGCATCAAATCCAGCCATAGTTGCGCCATTTGATTGACAAAGTGAGCCTAAGAAGTCTGCAAGCATCATTGTACCAATACCATATTGTTCAATTGTACCATCTACTTTACGGATTGTTGCTTTTTGTGCAACTTCTGATACTTTATCCCAATTCCACTCACCCTTTTCTACCCACTCATTTGGATCACCTAATTGTAACTCATCAAAGATACGTTTGTTGTAGAACCAGTAAGCTTGAGAAATATATGGTGCTGGCTCACTAAAGCCGTATTGTTGCCCATTGTAGTTACTATACTTTCTTACGATTTGTGAATACTTTGTATTATCCGTAAAATCAATCCCTGTTTTCTCCATAGCTGCGCTTAAGTCAGCTACAGCACCTGCTTCTGCCCATGAAAGAAGTTGTCTTTCCTGTGTCAACATGATATGGCCTTCTGGCGCACCTGATGCAATACTTGTCACCATGTTCTCCCAGTATGTAGACGCATCATCACGTTGCTCGATATTGACATTGTATTTCTTTTCAAGTTCCTCAATCTTGGCATCACGACGTGCAAGTCCAAGAGATGTGCCATCTGTATTGATCAGACCATATCCTGGTGGGTAACAAAATACGATTGTCTCCCCGCCAAAGTCAAGTTCTGCTTTCGCTTGCTCTGTCTTACTCAGTTCTGCTGGTGCTTCTGTCTCTGCTGTTTCCTCAGCCTTTGGCTCTGCTGTTTGTTCTGCTGTCGTTTCTGCTACAGCATCTGTTGTAGCTTCTTTTGATCCCCCAGATCCACATCCTGTAAGCATCATCATCATTGACATAGAAAATGCTAAAATCTTCGTAAGTTTTTTCGCTTTCATAAAAATACCCCTCCTAAGAATGTATATTGCTTAAAGAAAACTTTTGTTTTCTATATGCACAGATTTGAATTCACTTTCCTTTCTAGCTCTATCTAACAGTCCTTCAAAAGTTTTTATTAACCCGTCAAACCACTTCGTTCAATACTTTCAGTAAAGTACTTCTGACAGATGAGGTAGAGAATCAAGATTGGAAGCAACGCAAGTACCATACTTGCATTTCGCATCAAACTAAACTCTGCCATATTTTGAATGCCCATAGCATTTCCTAAGTCTGTATTGGATAGACGCAGGAGCTGGGTGGACATGATCTTTACATTTTTCATAAATGCTGAAGTATAAATATCATCAAGCCACTGCCATACGAATGAGAACAAGAAGACTGTCATCATGATCTGTCTTGCACTTGGCAAGAAAACACGTACAAAGGCTTGAAGTGTACTTGCCCCATCGACATAGGCTGCTTCTTCTAGCTCTTTAGGCAATCCTCTAAAGTACTGAATCATAATGAATATATAAAGCCCATTCTTCAGCCCTGTACAGGTCATTCCTAATAACACTTGTGGCACCGGTGTATTGAGTAGATTGAGAGACGAACCTGTCAGTAGCTCAAAGATCCCCAACACATCGAAGTATCTAAAATTCATATATAAAGGTAGTAATACAAGGTCTGGTGGGATGACCATCCCCAGCACCACAAGTACAAAGAAGAAGTTCTTGAACTTGAAGTTATACCTTGCAAAACCATAGGCTACCAATGTACTTGAACACATATGTACTGCTGATAAAATCCCTGGTACCAAAAACGATGTCCATACAATATCTTTGAACTCTAGAATCTTAAGTGCATTGACATAGTTGCTGAGTGTAAAATTCTTCGGAATGTATCGGACTGAATTATCATAGGCATCCTCGATACTCATAAAAGAAACCATAAATTTGGTAAGTATCGGATACAAGATGACAAAACAAATACCAAATAAGAGAATGAATCGTCCGAGTTTCCAAAGAAATGTTTTGGTATTTTTGAGTGCTTTTACTTTTGCATGATTTGAAATTGCCATGCTTTACTCCCTCCTTTCATAGGCCTAGTCATAATAGAACACATACTTATTGATCACTGCATAGGTGACCCCTATGATTGCAAAGACCAATACAATAAAGATCCATACCATGGCCGACCCTAGCCCAAATTTGAACTCTGTAAAGATTGTACGGTGTACGAGATTGATCATGGCACTTGATGACTTGGTGAAGTTATCTACCACGGAGTAGATGACACATACCAGGATGAGCGGACTGATCATTGGAAAACTAATCTTCCAGAAAATCTCCCACTTCGTTCCTCCCTCCATATAAGCCGCCTCATAAATAGAGGGTGAGATCGCTTGGAATCCTGCAAGGAAGATAACGATTGGAATCGCACTCATAGCCACAATCGTTCCTATACGATTGACCGAATCAATGAGGAACATCACAAGATCTTGATTAATATTGAGCATATTGAGGAAGTTGACGAAAGCACCTGAGAAATAATAGGCTTCACTTCCACCTTGAGCATACTGCGCTGCAAGCTGATCCATCTGCTCTAGTTGGATATAGACCCCTGAAGAGAGAATCACTGGGAGAAAAAAGACACCTCTTACAAGCCCACGGAACTTGAACTTTTGGTTCAGAATACTTGCAATGAAGAAGCTAAAGATGACTGTTACAGGTACATTAATCAGCTCCATCAGTGATTGAAACAATACTTTACGATAAGTCGGATTGACCATCAGGAGATTCTTAAAATTATCAAATCCTACGTAAGTGAGGTCATAGCCTGTGGTATTCACAGTGAGTTCTGAAAGACTATAAATCAAAGATGTAATAACTGGGATGAGCAGGAAAAAGATGGAACCGATCATAAAGGGAGCAATAAAGATATAGCCTATTCTATTTTTCTTTTGCTCCCAAGACACAGGCTTCTTCTTTTTACCACGTTGCTTGATCTTATCTACCATTATTCTCACCTCCATAGACATAGGTATATGGACTGATTACTTGGCCCTCAAATACATAGTTCACATCAGAGCCATTGCACAAAATCCATCCTCCATTTTCATAACTGATACGGTACACATCTTGTACAAGCACATCATACGCCATGATGCGTCCTTCAAGCTTGCTGGTACGCTCTTTGAGTAACTTATCTTTTTCTAATATGTCAGTCTTCCATGTTTCATACTGTGTGGAGTAATACTCAGAATGCGTTGTTTTTCTAAGAGACTTCCCAGATTCCCCTGTCAGGACATAGGTAAATCCTGCACCTGTTGCTAGTGTCTGCATCACGAACTCATCTGAGTTACTTGAAAGATTGATTGGCATATCTGAATACCCCATACGGCCTTCAAGTACCATCTGTACAAATGGAAGCGCTTGATCTGCCATATCAAATCTTGGTTTGTTAATCGGTACTCTTAGTACGTGATCGACATAAGGAAGTGTGGCTGCATTGGCCCCATTAGTGAGGATACTCACTGCCTCATCTGCCTTTTGAAGATCCTCTGCCAATTGCTTCATCGCACGCTGACGGTCTACTGGCTTCTTCTTTTGGAAGTCTGAGTTGAGACTCGTCCCTACTTCACCAAGTGCAATGCCCATCTCCCCCAGTTCTTGAATTTGCTTGGTATTTTCATCAATCACACGTGATACAGCTACTGGGTTTAGAATATAGCTTGGTTTCTCAAGCTTATTGAGCTGTAAAGTATTTGGCCAGTAAGGATAACTGCTTCCATATTCATTGCTGATCAAATACGCTGTGTCCTTGTATTTGGAGAAACCATCTAAGGCCCCTGGGTCATAGACATATTGTGGATTCACATCCATATAGAGTGTGATTCCCTGCGCTTTGGCCCATGCGATAAGTTCACGAAGTTCTTTTTCAGATCCTAGTTTCTTATTGAGTTTGAAGTCTTTGGTTGCTACGCTGTCCATCCCCTTCTCCCCAAATCCTACCAGCCTTACAACCAGTGGTCCTACACCTTCTTGCTGCAAATCTTCTAAGATGCTTCTGACCTGTGCTACTGTTGTGAAAGTCTCAAGTGACTTGCCTCCAAGAGAGAAGTCACCCTCTTTGTTGTATGCTGCACCTATAAATTCTAAGTAGATCGCTTCTTGTGATGCCTCTACCTGCTCACCAAAGAGACGCTCACTATAATCATTGGCTAGGTCTGCCACTTGGCTTTGAGACTGGTCATAGAAGCGATAGTTCACTGCCATACTCCCTGAGTAGAGCTGTTTCTGTAAGAGAACGAATGCTTCTGCTGCATTGGTAGAACCTTGCAAGTAAGCTTTAGCACTCTGTCTCACATTGAATACAGGATAAGCTGCTGCATGGGAGCTCTGACTTCCTGGTGCTGCATGGATCTCTGCAAAAGCTTCCCCATCACGAATGATCCCCATCATCGCTTTGTCCTCGTACTGCGCTGCAAATACAGGAAGATAAGCCTGCTCTGGTGTAAAGATCTGCTCCTCCACTGGCACTGATTTGTCACTGCCATAGACTGCTACCTTATAAGGGTTCGCTGTCTCCTTCCCATTGTAGAAATTCATGGTTGAACCTGAACCATCTGGTAGCAAGAAGTTCCCCTGCGTCTCAAACTCTGGTGAACCAAAGTTTCTGAGCATGGTCATACTCAGCATCTTACCCCCATTAACCTCTTCGATCTCCCCAATTGGCACTTCTACGCTCAGTTCATCCCCTTGCAATGTCACATACATAGCAACATGGAATGCAACGTTCTGGCTTGCCTTAAGCTCCCCAGCATTCTCCATATCTAATGCATAGTCCTCTTCCGTATACCCTGTATCCTCTAAGATTCTACTAATCTCCTTTTGCATACTACTTGGCAAATTATCTTGTGTCAGTACATACAGCGGCTCTGTCTCAAGCTTTGGATACAGCTTCAGAAGATCTGCTTTTTTCTCTGGTGAAACTTTAGCAAGGTCTGGCATAAAATAACTTTGCTTAAAACGAATTTGATCAAAACTCTTTTCTATCTTTGATACAATCGCCTCAAAACGCTCTTTTGAGATCGCTGGTGGGCAAAATACATTTTGCTCCACCTCGCCTAAAGTAAAGGTAAGCTTCATCCCATTCTCAATAGGTGCCATCTGGTACTGCCCTCTTGCTACACTATCTGAATGACTGTACATTCTAGAGAAATTATTTTGTTGATCAATATAGTAAATCTCAAACAGAGATTTTTCTGCATTGGATACAGGACTCTGAGTCATGGTCTCAAACTCTGAGCCGTCTTCTTTGTTGGTGACCTTGAATCCACCATTGCCCTCGCAATAAGCTAACTTGAGGTACTCATTTTCTGCCACAACTTTGTAAACACTACCCTCTTCTTTAAACTCCGTTGTATTTGGGGCAATCAGTCCTTCAGGTAACTCAGCTGTTGTCTCCTGCGTTGTACAAGCTGACAAGGCTAAGGCTGCTGTCATCAAGACCAACACTTTTGCAAACTTTTTCACAGGCACATCCCCTTTCTATTGATTTCATTCATCTTCTGCCTGCCCATCGCTACAACCTATTGACCAGCTCAGCTTGAAGATCCACTATAAATGCGAGGATTTCTTGCATCAAAGCCAAACAGAGTAAGAGAATAAATAATGTAATGACGATGACTAACAATGAAATACCTATCACGAGCAACGTCTTTTTCAAACTATAATTATGTGTCTGTATCACACTGGCAACAAGCAGTACACTCATCCAGATGTAAGCAACATTGATGAAGAATGTACACAAGATCCCTTCATCTTGAATCAAGAAGTTAGAGAAAAGTGTTGCACATGGTACGATAATCAGCATCGGTGTTAAGCTATAGCCTGTCGCCATAAGAATATCTTTGAATGAGCCTTCTCCATCCATCAAGGTTGATACGCACCAAAGACTTCCTGTCCAAAGGAGTAACGGCGCATAAGCCTTGAGTAAATCAAATATAAAGTTATAAGATTCCATACGTACATCATTGAAGATAAAGCTTGTGGCTAGTGACTGGAATACCAGGACAAATCCCGCAACGATCATCAGTCCCATAGCGACCTTGAGACTACCTCTCTTCTCCCGCTTGAGATCCCAGAAACCATCGAGTGGTCTAAAGATCACATAGAGTGTATAACGCAGCGGTCCATGTTTTTTGATAACCACTGGTTGGCCACGTCTCTTGTACTTCCTATACGCGTTGTAGATCATACCTAAGATAATGAGTGCGATCACCACCAGTGCAACAGGTGTAAAGTACTGGTTAATCATCTCTCTACGATAGAACTGGAATGCCTTGGAGTAACCTGTTTGGTCCTCCCCCTCCTTAAAGTAGTACATGGCACTTTCCATATCACGCTCACGGTAAGCAATCTGACCCATCTCTCTCATAATCACTGGATGATTGTTATTCATAGCATAGACTTTTTGCCATGCAGCTTCTTCGTGTGCAATGTCATTTTTTTCTTTGTAGTAACACGCATCTAGGATCGTGCGCCCATAATCTGTGAGGTTAAAAGAAACAACCTTATTCTTGACACTGTCTAATACAAGAAAGTGATCATTGAACATCACCAGTGATGTAGGGGATGTCATGGTCCCTTCTGTTTGTCCAAGTTGCCCAAACAAGAAGAGCATGACCCCACTTGAATCATAGACGAATACCCTACCCCTTTTTTGATCCAAGATCGCATAGATCCCATTTGGCAGTGTTAAGCAGTCTACAATTTGAGAAGGTCCTTTGATTGACCCTGTGTTGCTCCACTCTAGGTCTCCACATACGCCGTCATACTCCGTGCGCTTGAGTACATCATCCCCACGTGCATTAAGTTTACGTACGAACTTGAGTCCCTCATCATTGTTCTGTCCCATAGTTCCTGTTGTTGCATAGATAAATCCGTCTTCATCTACTGTAATATTGTTGTACTCAGCAGGTACAAATGCTGCCATACGCTTTTTTTGCTCTTTGGTTGAGAAAAAGCGCCATACGGCATCTGTCAGGCTGTATGTAACTTTTGATGCACCCAAAAGTTGGACAAATTCCCCTCCTCGGTCTAGCTCTACAAGACCCATATTGAATCCATCAACAGCTACGAAGATCCTTCCTGCTACATCACATACGACTTTTGCTGGCAAGTAATTAAAGTTACTTGGTAGCATCTTTGATTGAGGTGCTTCAAAGATAGCAATGACCACGCCCTCTGGGCTCATCTTCACAAGTCGCCCATTGTTGGTATCTGCAATCAGCATATTCTCCTCTGGGTCTACATAAATACCCTTTGGCGATGCAAATGCTACTTCTTTCCCATTGTAATCGTATGTACTATAGGCTTTGACAAGCTTATAGTCTTTGTCTACCTTTAAGATACGATTATTGCCTGTATCCACAATGTAAAGATAATTCTGTGTGGCATAGAGATCACTTGGACTTTTTAGTGGCTCTGTACCTATAATGCTATGGTCGATATCCCGCCCTGGCTCTGCAGCTACGGGTGCTTTGACAAAGCTTTTATTCGGTCCATACAGATAGCTTTGATTGGCTTCTTCTGCATAGATCACACCCGTGGCACTGATAAACATAATAAGCGCCATGATCACGAGGCATATGGACCTGTTTCGTTTGCTTCTTACCAACTTTTCTCCCCCCATTTCCAAAGCTCCTCTCATCTCAAACTTATTCTTTTATACCAGAACTAGCCATTGTTTGAAGAATGTTGCTCTGTGAGATAATGAATACTGTAATTGGCACGATGAGCATAATCACCCCAACTGCAGCACCTGCTCCTGCTCTTGCAACCCCTCCTGCTACAATCTGACTCATGGCATAAGAGAGTGTTTTTTTCTCCTCTGAGAAAATATAGACACCGCCTGTTGCATTCCATAGTGATTGGATCGTAAAGATACTTAAGGTGAGCCATGCTGGCTTCACGTTTGGCATCACAATCTGCCATAAGATCGCCCATTCACTTGCCCCATCAATCTTTGCAGCCTCTAACAAGGAATCTGGTATACCAGCCATAAACTGTTTCATAAGATAAAGCCCAATAGGTGCGCCAAACGCTGGTACAATCACTGACCAAAGTGAGTCCACCCAGCCTAACTTCTGCATAATAATGAAGTTAGGAATTTGTGTTACCGCTGGTGTAAACATCAGTGTTGCTACAATCAGTTTGAAAAATCCTTCGCGACCTGGGAATCTACGTTTTTCTAATGCATAAGCCGCCATAGATGCACAGACGATATGCCCTCCAAGACCTACTACTGTAATGGTGACTGTATTAAATACATAGCGGGCAAAAGGTACCCATGACTCTCCTAGCAAAAGTGAAAGGTCTGAGAAGTTATTGAGTGTCGGATTCATAACAAAAATCTTGGGTGGGAAACGGTAAAGCTCATCCATTGGCTTAAACGCATTACAGATTGTATAAACCAGTGGCAATACCATAAAGGCCCCCACAAGCAATAGGATTATCATGTTAAAGAGATTGCCTGTTGCAGACCGTCCCACACGCGCACCCATTGATTTACGCATTCTATTCATTTTTTTATTTTTCACACGTACGACCGCCTTTCCTCTTCATTTTCATCTCTCTATTGACCTAGCTTACCAAGCATCCTTTGGATGACTTGATTGAGTCCTAGCATTGTGATAAACAAAATACTCGCAATCGCACAAGCATAACCCATATCAAATCTGACACCACCATAGTCATTGAGGTGGTTGAGGATTGTATGCGCTGCATAATCTGTACTTGGACTACCGCAAAGCTGTGCGGTCACATCTGCTACTGTAAAAGAGGAAGTAATGGTCATCACAGCGCCGAACATAAGCTGTGGACGCATAGATGGAAATGTAATGAACCAAAGCTCTTGCCAGCGGTTTTTGATCCCATCAATGTACCCTGCTTCATATTGGGTCTGATCCACCATCTTAAAGCCTGCTACGAAAGATAAGAATCCTGCACCAAGACTCATCCAGAGCTGTACAATAATGACGATTGTCAACATATACTTAGGATCTGTGAGCCATCTCACAGGTGAGTTGATCAAACCTAGGTCTAGCAAGATCGCATTGAGATACCCGTAGGCATCACCACTAAAAATAATAGACCAGATCAGGAACGCTGCGCCTGAAATAGATGGTGCGTAGAAAATAACAACCATAATTGATCTTGGAATCGGCGGTAATTCATTGATAAGCCACGCAAAGAAGAAGCAGGCAAAATACCCAATAAATCCAGTGATCGCCGCAATAATAAATGTATTCTTAAAAGCAATAAGGAACACATCATCATTGACCAAGAGATTGATATAGTTTTGGAACCCAATGAACTGTGGGGGCTCCAAAATATTGTAATAGGTAAAGCTATAATAAAGTGATGTCGCAACTGGTAATAAAGTAAATAGAATAAAGATGATGCCAAATGGTGCAATCAGTAAATAAGCATCATAATTGAGGTACATTTGCTTTAAAACAGCCCCGATTTTCTTCTTCTGATTCTGCAAGAAATCCACGGTAAACCTCCCCCTCAATGAATGAACATTTTGTATTAATAGTCCTGTGCAACAGGTAGTCCAAACTCCTTACGTTTGCCTATGAGCTCTTGGTTGATAACATAGACATAATCCAGTAAAGTTTCTCTTGTATCCCCTTTGTCATTGACCACCTTACGGAAAGCATTGTTGATATGTCTGCCTGTAAAGTAACCACCTGGTACCTGCTCGATCCCTCTACCCCACTGCATCTGCTCCTTGAGCACACTATAGAAGGCACTATCCCATGGAATTTGAGCAAACCCTTCTAAGTTGGCTGTGGCATATCTGGCTGATGGCCCAAGTACACTCTCCATCTCCTTGCCGTATGCAACCTGCGTTTCGGCGCTTGTCCACCACTTGAGGAACTCCCATGATGCATCGTAGTTATCTGAATTCTTCAAGATAAAACAGTCTGATCCAGAGATTGGTGTACTATGATCAATACTGCCATCTGCCTTGAGTGTTCCAGGAATCAATGTGAAGCCCCAAAGACCTTTGATCTCTGGTGCAGAAATCATCAGTGTATTAAAGTTACCAAAGTTACCCACCATGATTGGTGATTCACCTGTACGGAATCGTGTCAAGAAATCATACTCTTGTGGTAACGCATAGTTTACAAAGAGATTTGTCCACTGCTTAAACGAATCCAGACCAGTCTCAGAGTCAAGGTCACTGAGCATACCGCCTTCTTTGTAGATCTCCCCGCCATTTTGGAAGAGCATCGTATAATAGGTACTTGTCCCTGCTTCAATAAGGTCTGCTCTAGGTACAGATACAGGGAGTGCAAAGTTCATGTTGTTTTTGAGTAGGAGTGGGATTGTTGCTACCACTTCTGTCCAAGTTGTAGGGACTTCAATCCCTAAGTTTTGAAGAATATCTGTACGATAAAACATCACATTAAAGTTTTGTGTTTCTGGCAAGGCATAGACTTTGTCATCAAAACTCAGCGGCACCATACGCTCTGGCAAGAACCTTTGGCTGACTTCTTCAAAGTCTTCAAATCGGTTAAGATCAATAACAGCATCCCTTACCGCATAGTTGACTGGCTCTGTATCGCCCATGCTCAGCGCCACATCAGGTCCAATACCAGCCACTGTCGCAGGCAGTAGTGAACCACCTGTCACCAATTGCAAATTCACATCAATGCCATATTGTGGTGTAAAATACATATCAATCAGCTTACGTAACACCTGTGCTTGATCACGTCCTGTTGGGATCCAAACGGTGATCGTTTCTTTACTTTGATCTTCTGTAGAGAGTGTTCCGAGTGTGGTATAGTCTTTTGAGAATGATCTGAGGAAGTTTCTTGTAGAGAATACAAATTGCTCCATCATAGTGGCATTAGCCGCTGGTAAGCTCTCCCCTTCTGTCGATACAAACGCAATATAATCAAGCGCAAGTGGCTGCTCCCTGACTTTGATCAGCCAGTTGGCAATCGCGCCGTTGTTGGCTTTAAAGAAATCGAGTTCTTTTGGGATCACATCTGCATCTTTACTCATCTTACGGAGCTGACGAATAGAGACATCCAGACACGCATTATTTTGTCCCTTGCCACTATAGGCGTACATCCACTGAGCGACTGCTTCTAGTTCATCTGCCAAGCGCCCCATCTCAGAGGTCAGATCAGGCATCAGTGTCCCCAAGCGATAATCACGCATCTTATCAGGTGTAGCACCTGTAAGTACCATAATATCTGTATACAACTCATTGAGTTGGAAGAGAATATCTTGTACCTTTCTCGCCTGCCCCGTCACGCTACCGAGATTCGCCTCGATCTTGAGCTCATGAGTCCCTTCTTCAAGGTAGATCTGAAAAGCTTCTTCTCCGTTACCTAATGGCTCTGTCTGCCACTTAGGTCCATAGATGAATTCGTAGCTTTCTAACTCTTCAAAAGGTACTTTGCCATCTATAGAAATCGCACGACTTGATCTAAAGTCACGACTATAGTTTTGCTTAGACTTGAGATAGATCGTATACATCCCTGATTTTTCCACATCAAAGTTCCATACAAGACTCTGTCCTGGTATGCTCCAGTTGCTACCACCCATCATATTGATCAGCTGTGCATCTTTGTCAAAAGGACTAGTCTTTGGACTTGTACGATCATACTGTCCATACAGTACAGGTGTAGATTTGAACTGTGCCTTCTCTGCTTCTAAGAAAATAGTTGGTGCACCTGCAAGACTTTGACCTTGGTAACTTTCTTTGTATGCCTCATAGACTGGTGCATCTGGTAGTGGTGTCACATACACCGCATCAACCACCATTGGCTCGCTCACACCTTCAATGGTGATCGTATTTTCACCTTTTTCGAAGTAAAATAGATAGGGCTCTGTATAGTAACCAATAGGGTCTTTCACAAAGTTTTCTTGAAGTGCTTTGATCTCCACTTGTGAAGGTCTGATTTCATTGTTGTTTTGATCTCTTCTCCCAAGATCTGACGGATTATCTGTATAGATTCTTGGGAATTCTGCTTCGATTGCTCCGCTATGTTGCAACTCCCCATTTACATAAAATGTACGCTGGATGGGTGATCCTCTATCATACTCTGCCACATAAGCCAGCTCAATGGCATATAAGCCAGCCGCACTCACTTCTCCTTTCCATACAGTCTTGTCTCCCGCTTTGGTGAAAATACCCTGCTCTACACCTTCTATGTAACTATCTAGTACAGTGACAATACTCTGTCCCTCATCTAACGCGAATGCTACTTTCTGATCTGGCCTTGCCGCATCTTTATTCGCCTCTAAGAAAGCTTCATAATCCGCCGCATTCAGCAATGCCTCAGCAATCATCTCATTGCCGATAGCCACTTGATCACCTAAATCCTTAGCCACACCATAAGTGACTGTTGTCGAAAGTGTTGTCATACACATCATCAATGCTACATACTTCTTAACTTTTCCCACCTAGTCATCCTCCTTTCAATATAGCCACTTATTATCTATTACGGTCCAATGCATGACGCATCACTGAGATCAAAGTATGGTGCTCATCATAGGAGTACTCCCATGCCATAATACCTGCTATCTGCCACTTCTTCACCAGATCGCACTTACAAGTCAGTGATTCTTCATCTTCATAAGTGATAAAGTTATCGCCATTGAAAAGATAAGGTGCATTAGCCGCTTCGTCCCAGTAACGTATATATCCTTTTTGATTCACATACTCTTCGATCAGCCTTGTATACCCTGGGCCATAATCACTTTTACTGCCTGCATAACTATGTAAGCCATTATTTTCATTGACTACACCGTGCCATTGACGAGAATAGAAGGCTGCACCTATGATAAGCTTCTCAGCTGGCACACCATTTTTGATAAATAAAGCAATATTTTCTTCTGTACTGCCATCTTCCACCTGATCCGATGCCATCTTGGTTGGGCAAGAGTGATGCATGGTTACTTCATAGCCTGCATTGATGTCATAAGTCATCAGGTTCACGTAATCAAGGTATTTGACTGACTCTGAAAGCTCTGTGATTTCAAAGTACCAATTCTTACTTCCCGCTGCAATTGATAGTGCTCTATACCGTGTATCAGATACCGTATCTAGTCCTTTGCGTAAAGCCTCTAATAGCAACGTATGATTGTGACGCTCTATTGGCCCCTCTGGATATTCCCAGTCTACATCGATCCCATCAAGATCCCACTCACTAACTATTTTGACAACGCTCTCTACCACTTTTTGAATGCCTTCCTCTGTGCGTGTGACATCTCCAAACTTACTCGTTTCACCACTTGCAAGTGAAAGATAAATTCTCAGCTTTGGATTACTCTCCCTAAACCTTTTGACCTCTTCTAGATGCGTGAGCTGCTCCACCGAAATAGCGCCATCAACTAATACCCCAAAAGAAACATTCACAATATCGAGTACACCTAAATCCTGATCTGTCAGTTGAACTAAACTTCTATTTGTTGCATACACCGAAAGAATACTCATGGTAAATCCCCCAAACTCTTTGTATTTTTAATTCCCCATCATACCCTAAATAGCTTGTGTGTGTTTAGTAAAATTCTGATTATTTTAAATAAAATTTTAATTCATTTTTTTAATTATATTAGCACTGTTTTTAGTGTATCGCAACAGTTTTTATAGTTTTTTTGCTATTTATATTATTTTTTAGTGCATTTTATACTAAAATTCTAATTTATTAATAAGTTTTTCCAATTTTTTAAGAAGTTTATTTTCCTTTTTTCACCTTATCTTAACAAAAAAGGCTATACCCTTAGGTATAGCCTTTGCTATGATATCTTATGTTAAATTGTTTGCTGCTCTTGTTTTAATGGAATAACTTCATCATTTTCACCTTGTAGCTCACCTGCCCACTTGAATCCTTGTCTTGCCAAAAAGACTGCTATGATTTCATTGATCACAGCCGCAGCGGCTATGGTTCCTTGAATCATCATGGCATACTCAGGTGCTGGACCACTCAATGTACCCACTGCCATCCCTGTAAAGATCAGGGATACCCCTGAATGTGGTAAAAGCGTGAAACCAAGATACTTCTTAACTGTATCTGGCGCTTGAGATGCCGCTGCCCCAACATAGGCGCCACCAAGTTTGCCCACAGCACGTGCAATAATATAAATTGCTGTAAATGCACCTGCTCCCATGATCAGATGATAATCAAGTGGTGCACCTAGATTGAGGATCATAATAATCATGATCACGCCAAGTATTGGCATCATATCTTTTCTGAGCTGATGGAGTCTCTGGGTTGTCATACAGTTTGCAAAAGCTGCCGCAAAGCTTACACCCATGAGCATCATATTCATCAGTGGCTCTGGCAAGATGACTGTATTGATCACGCTACCAATCCCCACTGTCACTAAGATACAGCCTACTGTGGTGAATCTTGTCATCCATGTTCCCATGTCTCTTTTGAGTACAAAAGAAGAAACGACGCCGATCACTGCCCCCAATACAATCGGCATCACGATCATCAGTGGTACCACATAGAAAGGCATTGCCTCTCCTGCTACCAACCCTGATACAATCCCCATTACGATGAAAAACACAAGAAGTGCTACAACATCATCTAACACCGCAAGTGGGATGAGCGTCTTAGACACTGGCCCCTTAGCCTTGTATTCATTGATAATCGAGATCGACGGTGCTGGCGCTGTGGCAAGGGCGATCGCCCCAAATATACATGCTAAATAGACAGGCACACCTGTCACTGCAAAAACAACACCAAACACAAGTGTCACCACAATCATGGTCCCAAACGCCTCAGTGATACAGATGGTCATGATCTGTTTGCCTGATTCCTTGAGTTCTGACCAGATCAGCTCCGTCCCAATCATAATCCCCATCGCAACTTCACCAATGCCTGTGAGTGTATGGAACATATTACTATTCATCATCTCTTCACTCATCCAGCCCAGTGCATGAGGCCCGATGATCATGCCTGTCACAAGCCATCCTAGGATCGCAGGAAGCTTAAGCTTACTCACTAGCTTCCCGACCACCATCGCAAGTCCAATAAATGCAATTAATAATACCAATTCTTTAATCATCGCTTATTCCTACCCTTCTAAAATCCCATAAAAAAGCATCTCTACCATTTGCCCGAGCGCTTCTTGGTGCTTTGCTACCTCTTGGGCAGCTTCAATCTCACAAGTGCCTGTAAAACGGTGTTTGAGCTGTAAATAATCTGCAAATCCTAAAATCATCTCTGTAACCTGGTCAGCCTCTACACCTTGCCTTAGTGGCATCTTTGTCAGGACCCTCATCAGAATTACTTCATTGGTTGCCTTAAGACATGCTCTTAATTCCCTAATAGCCTGACCCAGATGCTCCGGCGTCCCAAGTGTTGCTGTATTAAAGATCATCTCATACAACGGATTCGCCTTAAAAAAAGCCAGACGCTTCTTAAAGTAATCCCCTAGTACCTCTTTGATCGTCCCATCCACTTCTTGGCAATGAGTTTGTAAATAACCGCTCAGTTCATCAAAGCATTTTTGTACGCATACCAAAAAGAGTTCATCTTTACTTTTATAGTAATGAAAAAGTAATCCTTTTGAGATCTCATGCTTCTTGCACATCGCATTGGTAGAAGCTGCTTCGTACCCTTTTTGACCAAACTCTTCTAGTGCCGCTTGTAAAATCCGTTCTTTGCTCAATTCATTTTGTGCTTCACGTCCCATAGTCTACTCCTTTCACACAAAAACAAACCAGGTGGTTTGTTTTTATACTATCACTAAACAAACCACCTGGTCAATATTTTATTCTCATACTTATTAGGATTCATCCTTAATCACATCAACAATCGCTTCTTTCTCAATGCCATGCGCCAAACCATAGGCAATCACAAAGATCATTGCACCCATGCAGAGCCCTGCCCCTACAAATACACCATAAGGAAATACTTCAAAGAGCATCCACGGGCCAAATTTGGCAAGATAAAGGAGCCATATACCAAACGCGCCAAGCGGTATGATGCTATACAAAATAGGCTTTGTACTATAAAGTATACATTCAAAGAAGAGCATCTTACGTAGCCCCTGTGGGGAAAGCCCCGCACTTTTGAGCATAGCAAACTCACGTCTTCTCACCATCACCTGATGGCTCATGGTGCTATAGATATTCACAATGCCGATGAGAGAGATAAAAGCTACCCCCAAGGTGGCAAGCTGCACCATCAGCAGAATCATACTCTTTTGCTCTTCCTCTACCGTAAGCACATCCCATAAATAGAAATTATCTCTCTCTAGAAACTGTTCATAGATCGTCTCTACCTGACTTTTGACAGCGGCAACCTGATCTTTTGGAATATCCATATAGATCATCTCACGCCCTAGAAGTGTCTGATTACGCTCCCCAAGCTGTGGGAGTAATACTGGCAACTGCGACTCTGGCATGACCAAAACGATCTGATAATATTCAAAGCTCATGGTATAATCCGGCGGCACATCTGTTCCGTGAACTACTTCTACCACAAAAGGCTTGACCTCATTTGACTCATCCCACTGCCCCTTTCTTTCCACAAAAGCAGCTTGGTAAGGCATCTGCCAGTCTACCAATGGTACATACTCTTGCCTTGCGATTAGTGCTTTCTTATCATATAGCGTCCGATTGTAGAGAATAGCTTTGGGTAGCTCAGATACCGCCCCAAAGTTTGCTACGTCTACGCCTATTTTCTGGCAGTAGCGTGCAAAAGCTTCATCATCTATGGTAATGAGCTCAGCAGTTAGTGCATACTTTCCATCCCTTGGTGTATGTTCTTTCTGCAAAGGTGAAAGGCCCCGCTCCATGATCTGCGCAGAGAACTCCCCCTCCTTGGCCATATAGGTGCCATAAAGACTTGTCCTTGTATCTTGGAAGGCACTTACTTCTTTGATTTGTTTCAGCTCCTGCTCAAGCTGCTGCGCCTTCTCTGTGGGTACTTCACTTATTCTGAGTTTCATCTCATAGTCTGCACGTACTACCTGCTCTGGCGGAATATACTCAAAATAAAGGAATTGATACACATTATAAAAGAGCATCCCACCTACAAGTATAGAAAAACTTAGAGTAAGCGAAATAAAGGCTGCGCGGAATCCTTTCTTATGTGCATAGTGCGACTTCATGGCGAGACTTCCCTCTACACCAAAATGTTTTTCCAGTTGCCTCGTAAAAAGTGAGTACTTACGCTTCTTGACCGCATAGCCCCCCTCTTGCTTGATGGCAACGATCGGCGACATACGCGCCACATGCCTTGCAGGAAGATAAGCTGATATCATAACGACTGCCAGTGCTGCCAGAACAATCAGTACGATCATCCATACATTGCAGTGTACGCGCACCACCATTTCCATCAGATCCAGCTTCTCATAGCTCTGATTGAGAAGTCCAATCATCAACGTCACAACCCCATAGCCTCCAAGTAACCCTATCGGAATGCCTACTACTGATAATAGCAAACCTTCAAAACATACCGATTGCTGAATCTGCTTTGGGCTCGCTCCAATACTTTTGAGAAGACCTAGATACTTGATCCTTGACCTTGTAGATACGGCAAAGGTATGGTAGATGATCACTACGAAGAATGCACAAACTACCACTGCAATCACACCCCAAAGGATCAGTGTATTGACAAATTGCATGGTGAACCCTTTTTCAAACACCCCAAACTTCTCGAGTAAGTAGCGATTGTAGAGAATCGGATACTTGCCATTGCTTCCCGGTGTCATTCCTATGCGCTGTGCTATATCTGGGAGCACTTGATAGGTATCTCTGATTTGTCCTAGTTTGACGTAGACCACATAATCTCTATGAGGTAGTAGCTCATCACTATAACCAAGACTTAAGAAAAACGGACTATCACTATACTCATAATTCTCACTAATCACACCCACAATCGTATAAGTCTGCGCCTGCATTGTCTGCTCAAATACTTCACCTTCTTGCCAGAGCGCAAGCTGATCCAGATCTTGCCCACCTACTTGCCGACTTCCCTCTGTAAGGCTGAGCGTACTACCTAGCTGGTACTGCGGATTGGCCTCAAGAAATGCCTCAGAGATGACCAGTTCATCCGCCCGC
>JBOFIR010000107.1:0-13671 GCA_051650265.1 Cellulosilyticaceae bacterium | reverse complement strand
CTTAATACCATGTGCAAGAACATAATTTTCTAATTGGTCTATTGCCGTTCGCTCTATTGGCAGCATACCGGTACGGAGTGTCTGAAATATACTTTTATAACTCCAGTTTTGACTCATCACTTCTAATGCACCTTCGATAAACGTGATTAATCTGTGCGTATGAATACTCTTTTTTGTATCTAGGAAGTAAGGAATTTGATACTCTCCTAGTGTTGCAATCACTGTTGTCTGATACATTTCTAAATCACCTACCACTACTGCAATATCCTTATAGCGATAGTTATCATCACGGATTAGTTTTTTGATGTGTACAGCTAACGATACAACCTCTTCCATCTTATTAGGATAAATGTTCAAGTGAATATGTTCTACGTCTTTAGTATATGGTTTTACATAACCTCTAAGAAAATTTTGTTCTAAATAACTCAAATCTTCATGTGTCTGGGCTATATCAGACATTAAATGCAGTGTATTGGGTGTACCAATCCCCTGTTCTTCACATAAAGAGATTAGTTTTTGATAAGTCGTTGCACTTTCATAAAAAGGATTACTCTCCCACACTTTCTCGCCTAGAGGATAGCGCCTGTCCAGTGGTAATGTGATATAAACCGCTTTGGCACACTTGGCAAGCTTTCCTATAATCTGAAGTTGTTGGGCAGTAAAGCCATAAAAACCATCAATCCAAAAAGTAGATTCCCGCAGACTTGTCGCTTTTTCTATCTTCTGCTCAAGCAAATTCAAGGTACCCTCAGCAGTTATAAAACGATCAGTAATATAATCTTCAAAGGCACTCATAATCAATCGTGTATCTTGGAGTTTGGTCTTAAAGGCTTCCTCAAGCATCCCACCTCGGACAATCTCACCTAATACATCTTCTTCGACTTTACTTTGGCCACAGAGTGTAATCAATCGGTTCATCGATTCAACAAATCCCTCTTTATCAACAGCCTTTTTAAAGAAATGAAGCTCTTTTGTATGTGTTAACAATAATCTTTTCAGGATCATCATCCGTTCAAGATCATCAATAATCGGCCGATCTTTTGCAAGTCCTGTTTCTTTAAAAACTTTGAGAGCAAGATTCTTGAAACTAATGACTTCTGCCCGTAATAAACCTGGGTAAAGCATTTTTGCAAGCTCTTTTTGTGTCTGCAAGTTGAACTGCTCTGGTACGAGCATGAACAAGCTTGACTGATCTTCTTCAGAAAGCGCCGCTGCAATTTGTTGATAGCACCATCGTGTTTTTCCACTTCTTGCACGACCTCCAATTAATGTTACTGGCATCACGTTTCTCCTTTGTATCTTTTTCTTTTATCATATCACATAATAGAATACACAAAAAGCCACGTGAATTTTATTGTTCACATGGCTTTTGATTAAGATTTAAGTACTTTTTCAATTCTAAATTTTTTGATAGGTCCACGATAAGGGACGCCCCTCTTAAAATTATGATCTTTTCCATAAATCCTAATAGCTGTATGAGGACAGAAGTTGTAACATCTCATACAAAAAATGCATTGATTGTAAGTGATATTCCCAAGTGAAGTCACTGTAATATTATGAGTAGGACAGATTTTCTCACAGTAACCACAATGTGTGCACTTGGGACTAAAACTAATCATCTGACGGAACTTATGCGCATAGCGTCTATAAGGAATACGCTGAATATTTCCTGCAGCCTTCGATCCTTTACAAAAGCCAACCAATAAGGGCTTATTTGCCGCTATAAGATCACACAGATTTTGTGCTTTCTGATCTGCATGAATAAGCAACTTATCTAGTGATTTTGGTGTGTAGTGATAGCTCAAAGGGGAACAATCTGCTGTAATATTATTTGCCATAGTAAAGTGTATCGCCCATCTGACATCAAACCCTTTTTGGGCTACAAAGTCCATACTGGCCCTAGCCCCATCACCCGAAAATCCTGCCTGTGTACAGAAAATAAAACAAGGTTTGTTTTGATAGCACCCCAGTCCTTGAATTACTGTTTGCATAGGTTTTGGCACATCTGAGCAATAGACAGGATAACCAAACCCTACCAGGTCTGCAGCGAGACTTAACCGATCGGCCTCTTTATCTTCTAATGCCTCAATAGACTTCACATGGACTTTATAGCCACGTTCTTTAAGTCCTGCGCCTATTTTTTGTGCAACCCAATACGTATTTCCAGTTCCTGAAAAATAAAAAATTACAGCTTTCTTCATCATTTCATCCCCTCTTAAATTGATGTGTTTTTTGCAATTTGAGAAGCACATGCAACCCACGGTCTGAGCGTCTCTTCTACATCCTCAATTTTTATGTGTTCACCTCTAACAATACACTTGGCATACGCTAATAAACGTTCATGTCTATAGCCACTTAAATCCATATTATCTTCGAGCAAGTAAACAGGTCCATCAAGTGATACCTCTTCAAAGACTTCAATATAAAAAGGCAAGCCTTCGTAGTATTCATAATCATCTTGACCCATAGCAATCAAGTAAATAAAAGCTTCTTGCATCGCAGTCAACATTCCCTCACCTTGTGAAAGTAATGCTTCAAAATGCATACGATGTTTATTATTTTCAAACGGCACTTTTTGTTTCATAAGTCTCCCCTAATTATAGCATATATTTAAATTACTTTATACAAACAGTGAAATGATTACTGTAAAAATACCAGCAACCCCAATAGCTAGCCCTGACATAGCCCCCTCAATCTCACCCAGTTGTACAGCCTTAGAAGTCCCTACCGCATGACTACATGTCCCAATTGCTAAACCTGCTGCAACACTATTTTTAATTCTAAACAATTTAATCAGTGCAGGGGCAATCACTGCACCCGTAATGCCAGTAATTACTACAGCTGCTACTGTAATGCCTGCGATCCCACCACCTTGTGCTGAGATTTCCATCGCAATAGGTGTAGTCACAGACTTTGGAAGTAATGATGCACGCATGAGCTCATCTAACCCAAACCAATTTGCCATAAAATACACGCTCACCATAGAGACACTAGCCCCTACCGATGTTCCCACTAAAATAGGCAACCAGTTTTCTTTTAATGTCTGGAATTGACTATACATAGGAATTGCTAATACAACTGTCGCTGGTCCTAAAAACATATTAATTGTACTACTTCCAGACTTAAACACCTCCAGTGGTATGTTTAGAAGCTTAAGAATCACAATCACTACCCCTATGGCAATCAATAACGGATTAAACAGTGCAATTTTGGTACGACGATTAATCCACAAACCAATTTCGAACCCAATGACACAGATCAAAATACTTGTAAGGGGGGAATTAAGAATATTTTCCATAGGTGTTCTCCTTCTTTTTTTGCTGCCATTTCATCACAATTTGTACAGTAAATCCTGTAGCTGCAAATGTTAAGACTGTTGTTACAATGCAGATGACCAAAATAGGTCCGAGTGTTGCTTTGAGCAAGTCACTATGTTCCATAATAGATACACCTATGGGAACGAAGAAAAAGGCCATATTCCCTAATAAAAATTTTCCAATATCTTCTATATGCTCTAATTTTAATATGCCCTTTAGCAATAATGCCAATAGAAGCATCATACTAATGACACTTGCCGGTATAGGTACGGGTATAAGCGTACCTATCACTTCTCCCAACAAGCAAAGTGCAAAGAGCACTGCTATTTGTCTTAAAATATGCATGACGTCAACTCCTTTGTTGTAAACTCACCTCAGTATACCAAATTATGTCTCTAAAATCAAAACATGCACCGCCTTGCACTTTTTACCATATTATGGAATATATTTCGTATAAGGAGTGAAGCCTATGTCACCCTATGTCGGTTCAAAATCACAGATCAATTGGTCTGAAGTTATCAATGAAAATTCTACCTGTAACGCCAACATGCCCTTAATCTTAGCAGGTGTTGTGTTTGCATTTGCATTCAGTTCCTGCCTTACAAAAGATAACAAAGAACTCCTTGGTAATGTGCTGATGGTCGTAGGACAAATTATCATTACGACAGCAATATAATTTCACCTAGTATTCTCTGTGTTTTTCCTATACAATAAATGAAGACATTAAGGTATGAAAATAGATAAGCGTTTATATTTCCTATATAGCACTTTGTTATAATGCATACGAATGATAATAAAAGGTGGTGTACCCATGTCAATTAAAGTGGTAACAGACAGTACCTCATATATTCCAGAGGAACTTCTTAAAATGTATGATATCTCCGTAATCTCTCTCAATGTCATTATAAATGATAAGAGTGTCCGTGAGCTAGACTTATCGAATGACTCTTTCTATGAAGCGATGGCGCAGTGCAAAGATTTACCAACGTCTTCGCAGCCAACTCCTGAAGAGATGATGTCCGTATTTGAAAAACATATCGCCCAAGGGGATAGTGTTCTTGGTGTGTTTCTCTCCTCTGAAATGAGTGGTACTTTCTCAAGTGCACATATGATTAAAGAGATGCTTCTCGAACGTTATCCTAAGGCTGAGATTGTCCTTCTTGACTCCCGGTCGAATTCAATGCAAATGGGCTATGCTGTAGTCGAAGCTGCCAAGGCTGCCGCTGCTGGTAAATCAATGGCACAAGTAATAGCTAGTGCTGAGTTTGTCATTAATAACAGCCGATTTGTTTTCACCCCAGATACACTGGATTATCTTAAAAAGGGTGGACGCATAGGTGGCGCTTCTGCACTACTTGGGAACCTTCTTCAAATCAAACCAATACTGACCGTCACTCAAGGAAAAACAGCAATTCTAACCAAGGTACGTACAAAGAAAAAAGCTGTATCCACCATTGTCGATACCCTTTTTGACGATTATTCACCTGATGAATTGGGAAGCGTGATTGTTCATCACATTAACTGTGAAACAGAAGGACGCGCATTGGCATCTGCCTTAGAGGAAAAACTTGGTACACCTATCATGCTCCAGTCAATTGGCCCTGTTATCGGGCTCCATGTTGGCCCTGGTAGTATTGGGATTGCCTATCATAAAAAAGTCTCCATCGCTTAATAGGCGATGGAGACTTTTTTATTGATCCTAAAGTATTTATATTGTATTAACCTTCGTTGATATATCTTGCAAGTGGCTTACGTAATGCCATGGCAAGAGGGATGCCTACTGCCATACCTACCGCAGAACTCATAACAGATGCCATGATATTGCCTACTGCTGCTTCCCAGCTACCAATGACAACTGTCCATGCTACCAAATAACCAGCAAGTGTCCATATTGCTCCAAGCAAAGTTGCAAAGACATTCAGCGCAAGTCCAAGACATACCCTTCCATTTACAGCCTTTTTGATAGACTTATTCGTCGCTACACTCCCAATAATCAGACCTGCAACGCCCTTGATAACAAAAGACCATAAGGTATAGGGAGAGAACCCACCTAATAAATCAAAGAACCCTGATCCAATGGCCCCTGCTAAGCCACCCTTTACACCTCCAAATAAAATAGCACTTGCAAAAATTGCCGCACTTCCAAGATGAACAAATGCACCTGTCCCAACAGGAATCTTAATATAAGTAGCAACTGTACATATGGCCGCAAGTAGACCAATAATCACCAAATCTTTTGTTGTAAAACGACGTGTTGTTTGTTGATAATTTTTCATACTTTTATCCTCTCTCTCTATTTATACTGTGTTCTTTCTAATAAATCACCTAACACATATTCAAGAAGAACCCCCTCTTTCGGATCTCCTCCTGCAGCATAGGTTACCTCCACTGCCTTTTTCACAAAAAGGCTTGCTTCTTTCACGGATTCAATCAATGTTTTCCCTTGAAGATATTTGCCTATAAGTACACTTGCGAACAAATCCCCCGTGCCTGGATAATGCATAGGAATTTCTTCATAAGGTAGTTCCGCATAATGTTGTTGATCATCCATATAGACAATGTTACAGCGCCTACCTGTCTCACAAGTAACCCCTGTGATAATGACCTGTTTAGGGCCGAAACGGCTGAGTGCTTTTGCCATTTCTAAAAGTGTCTGTGAGGATTGCCCACTACTTTCATAGGACCTATCAAGCAAAAAGCAGGCTTCTGTCCAATTAGGGGTAATCAGATCCGCCTTTGTAATAAGCTGCTTCATCGCCGCTATCATCGCACCATTATAACTGGAGTAGAGTTTGCCCTGGTCTCCCATCACCGGATCAACTACCACCAATGCATGTGGTGCAGCAGATGTCTGGATGAGCTGCGCCACATGGTGAATCTGATCGGTATTGGCTAAATAGCCACTATAAATCGCTTCAAATTGAAGACCTAATTGACGCCAATGGGTCATGTAATCTTCTAATAAGTCGGTTAAGTCCGCTAGTGCAGGTTTACCAAATCCCCCCATATGTGTGCTCAAAACGGCAGTAGGAACAGGACATACTTGTGCCCCCAGGCATGAAAGAACCGGTATAACTACACTAAGAGAACATCTTCCATACCCTGATAGATCTTGAATTGTTGCAACCTTCGCTATTTTACGCATCATAAACTCCTTTGTGTAAATACTACTATACAAAAAAAAACTGACATAGTATACTTTGTATCGATACAATTATTATTATTTTCATTTGATTTGAATGTATTTTGACACATAGACTAAAAATCGTCAATAGATTAGAAAGGATGAATTTACTAAAATGAATTTTGTTTCGATACAATTAGACAACACCTGTGATGAGCCACTTTATCTTCAGCTTTTCGGTCAAATTAAAAAAGCTATTCTTGCTACCGAGCTTACCCTAGGACAAAAGCTTCCCCCAATCCGTACATTAGCATCAAATTTAGGTGTCAATAACGTCACTGTTATTAATGCCTATAAGGCTTTAGAAAATGCAGGATATGTTGCATCAAAAAAAGGCAGTGGGTACTATATTACTAGTCCTACATCACCACAGCTTTCCTTGCTTACCCAACCACCTCTTGCCGGGCAAAGTCACTTCATAAACTTTTCTAGTGCCTCGCCTGATCCAAGTATCTTTCCAACAGATTCTTTTAAAGCGTGTCTTAACGAAGTCATTGAGCGTGACAAAGGCTATGCCTTTGGCTATCAAGATACCAACGGTTATATACCTTTGAGGGAGGTTCTCTCACATTACCTCTTGACCTCCCATCAAATTCAAACAGATGCACAGCATATTCAGATTGTGTCCGGTGCACAACAAGGGATCGATCTCATCGCTAAAGCTTGTTTGAGCTCTGGGGATCATGTGATTACAGAAATGCCTACCTACAATGGTGCTACCAATGCTTTTAAATCTCGTGGTGCACGTATTGTTACTGTCACTTTAGGCCATACAGGAATCGATTTAGATGAGCTTGAGAAAAAAGTGAAAGTATGCCGCCCAAAACTAGTTTATGTCATGACGCATTTTCAAAATCCTACAACAATCTGCTACAGTAAAGCAACCTTACTAGGACTTTTGGATCTCGCCTACCGTTATCAATTTTATCTCGTAGAAGATGATTCGATGTGGGAACTCAGCTACAGTAATATGCCACTTTGGAGTCTTAAATCTCTTGATCAAAAAGACTGTGTTATCTACATTAAAAGTTTTTCAAAACTACTCATGCCTGGCCTACGTATGGGCCTATTAGTTATTCCTGATGCACTTCTAGAGGGTTTTACATCTGTTAAACAAATGACTGATATTGCTTCCTCAGGCTTAATGCACCGCAGCCTAGACCTATTTTTCAGGCAACATAAGTGGGATGAACACCTAGGATATATGCAAATGATTTATCGTACTAAATATCAACTTATGCTAGGACTCTTAGAGCCTTTAAAAACACTGGGTATTAGCTTCCATATTCCAGAGGGTGGCCTTTGCTTTTGGCTTCGCCTTCCCAAAAATATGAGCGCACAGAAACTTTATACTTCTTGCCTTGAACGTGGGCTACTGATTTTGCCATCAGAACTTTTCTTCTCTCCTATACATAAGGAAAAGGATCGCTACCTGAGACTCAGTTTTGCCTCATGTACGCCTGACGAAATTGCAAAAGGTACGCAGCTCTTTGTCGATGCACTTCATCTAACGAATAAGGAGTAATTACCTGACTCGCTCAGTAATTACTCCTTATTCGTTACTTTATTCACCATAAATCGCTACAACCAATTGTGCAAGGTCCTCCTTGGGAAGACGTACATTCATCGCCATCTTTTGTAGATAGCGATGGGCTTGTGGTTCGGGCATTCCCAGCTGCTCAATCAAGAGATTCTTTGCTTTTTGACTGTAGGATACCATTATTTCTGTTTTTGAACGTGTTGCAACCAAATAATTAGCATAATCCTTTTCTATCAATATCTTCATAAACTGAACAGTTCTAGCAAATACAGCAGGATTGAGTGGTTTTTGAAGAACAATCCCTCGCAGGTCTTCCAATTGTGCATAGATCAGTTGGATTGTTTCTTCCTTTGCAATCATAACCATAAAGGCCTCAGATCTATCTTTCATATCCTCAATTACTTGTAATCTCGGATCATCTTGTAACGGCATACTCATGACAACCATATGTACCTGTCTCATAGAAAGCATCCGTCTTGCCTCTCCTGCTGAAAAAGCATAGCTTACAGCAGCAAATCCTTGTTTGTACATAAAGTTACCTATATCTTGTAACGCTTTAGATTTTGTACCCACAATGAGTACATTGGCCCAATTCATAAGAGCCCCCTCTAATATTGAGGGAGATATGCCTGAATTTCCCATTGATGAACCTGCCTATTGTAGGCATAGATTTCTGTTTCTTTAACCATAATATACTTATGGTAGATATGTTCTCCTACTACCTTTTTGATGAAATCATCTGATTTCATAGCCTGAATCGCCTCTTCTAGACTTGCAGGAAGTTTTGCTAACTGCAAGTCCTTTGTTTGCTCTAAAAGATATAAGTTTCCTTCGATCGGCTCAGGCGCCTCTAACTGATCTGAGATCCCTTCAAGCCCTGCAGACAGAATCAATGCAAGGGTCAGATAGGGATTGCATGTCGCATCCGGACTACGTAGTTCAATTCGCATATCGCTCCCTTTACTTGCAGGAATACGAATAAGAGAGGTTCGATTCATGTAGGACCAAGCAATATGGCACGGCGCTTCGCTGGCACCCAGAAGCCGCTTGTAGGAATTAATGAGTGGATTACTAATGGCTGTAATACCTGGCATATGCTTTAAAACACCTGCAATAAATGCTTTGCCAGTACCCGACAGCTTTCCATCTGCTCCTTGAAACAAATTTTGTGTCCCTTTGAAAAGTGACATATTAATGTGCATACCTGAACCACTTGAATCTCCTATAGGTTTTGGCATAAAAGTTGCATAGAGTCCATTACGTTGTGCTACAATTTTAACTACTTTCTTGAATGTCAGCATGTTATCTGCCGCTTCAAGCCCTTGCGTATACTTAAAATCAATTTCGTGTTGACCGGCAGCGTTTTCATGATGTGATGCCTCTACTTCAAATCCGATTTCTTCAAGTACCATACACACTTCTCGCCTAGTATTCTCACCGTAGTCAAGTGGTGCGAGGTCAAAATAACCTGCTTGATCGTGTGTTTTTGTGGTAGGGCGGCCTTCTTCGTCTGTATGGAACAAGAAAAATTCACATTCAAGACCCACATTAAAGGTCAACCCTTTTGACTGTGCTTGGTCCATAACACGCTTTAAAACAGCCCTTGAATCTCCTTCAAATGCTCTCCCATCAGGTGTTCTAATTTCACACAGCACGCGCGCGACCCTTCCCTGCTGTGGTCGCCATGGCATTAGCATAATTGTTTCAGGTAATGGATAAAGCACCATATCAGAAAGTTCAATACTCGTAAAACCTTCTACTGCAGAACCATCAAACATGACGCCTTCATTTAAAGCTCTCTTGAAGTGTTGTGCCGGAATAGCAATGTTCTTAATCTGTCCTAGTAAGTCAATAAATTCAAGCCTTATAAATTTAACATCCTGTTCTTCGACCCACTTTAATACGTGCTCATGCATTTTAAATCCCCCCATTAGTTCCTTGAAATACACACCTCAACTTATCACACTTATATTTTATAGAATATTTAAACTATTTTCAATTAAGAATTTTTCTATTTCATCATAGCTTCATCATCACTTTTGCAATATTATGCACTAATCACTTCAAAACTTCTCTATATTTCATAGGTTTTTTCTTGTTTTTAAAATATATTGGTTGAAATATGAAATTTTTTATTTATTTCATTCAATTTTTGATATTGTGGTTGATTTTTCACTTCACACTACATATACTGTGACTATATAGCAAAGGCGCTATGGGTTAACACCCATAGCGCCTTTTTTTATAGAAAAGCTTATGCACAGGGGGGATTTGTAATGTCAACAGTTAAAGAATATTTTGGATGTGATGTATTTAATGATCAAGTCATGCGTGAAAGATTACCCAAACCAGTCTATGCTTCACTACGCAAAACAATAGATTTAGGGTTACCTTTAGATGAGAAAATAGCAGATGTAGTTGCCAATGCAATGAAAAATTGGGCTATCGAAAAAGGAGCGACACACTTTACACATTGGTTTCAGCCTATGACGGGTATCACAGCTGAAAAACATGATGCCTTTATTCAGCCTATTGAAGGCGGGCAAGTCATTTTATCTTTTTCTGGGAAAGAACTCATTAAAGGTGAACCTGATGCCTCTTCTTTTCCTTGTAACCGTATTCGCTCTACCTATGAGGCACGTGGTTACACAGCATGGGATTGTACGTCTCCAGCTTTTGTAAAAGGCTCTAGCCTTTATATTCCAACTGCATTCTGCGCCTATAATGGTGAGGCCTTAGATAAAAAGACACCGCTTCTTCGCTCAATGGAGGCCCTCAACAAAGAAGCTCTACGTATTCTTAAACTTTTTGGCAATACCTCAAGTACACGCGTACTGACTACTGTAGGTGCCGAACAAGAATATTTTCTTATCGATAAAGCATTGTATGATCAACGTCCAGACCTTATTTTTACCGGACGTACGCTCTTTGGTGCAAAACCACCAAAAGGCCAAGAACGTGAAGATCACTACTTTGGCCGTATCAAAGAACGTGTCGCACGCTACATGGAAGATTTGGATCGTGAACTTTGGAAATTAGGCATTCCTTCTAAAACAAAGCATAACGAAGTTGCGCCTGCTCAACATGAGATGGCACCTGTTTTTACCACCTCTAATATTGCTACAGACCACAACCAACTGGTAATGGAACTGATGCAAACGACAGCTCTTAAGCACGGCCTTGTTTGTCTACTTCACGAGAAACCTTTTGATGGTGTTAATGGTTCAGGAAAACATAATAACTGGGCAATGGCAACAGATGATGGGATTAATCTACTCGATCCAGGCCTTACACCTCATGATAACGCCCAATTCCTTACTTTCCTTTGTGCCATCATCAAAGCAGTTGATGACTATGCCGACCTGCTTCGTCTTGCTATTGCAAGTGCCGGTAATGACCATCGATTAGGTGCCAATGAAGCACCTCCTGCAATCGTCTCTATTTTTCTTGGGGATCAGCTCATGGATATTCTGACATCTTTAGAAATGGGAATTGCAAGCCAAGGTAAGGCTTCTCAAAGACTTGAAATTGGTGTCTCTAGTTTGCCCAAACTACCAAAAGATGCAACAGATCGTAATCGCACATCTCCTTTTGCATTTACAGGAAATAAATTTGAATTCCGTATGCTAGGTTCCTCAAACTCTATTTCTGGAACAAACTTCGTCCTCAACACCATTGTAGCAGAAACACTCTCACAATTTGCAGATGCACTTGAAGTAAGTGGCGACTTTACAGCTACACTTCATAAGCTCTTGACTGATACAGTTTCTCAGCACAAACGCATTATATTTAATGGGAATAACTATTCTACTGACTGGCTTGTTGAAGCTGAAAAACGTGGTCTTTATAATTTCACTTCAACCGTTCAGTGCCTACCAGTATTGCTTAAAGAGAAAAATAAAAATGTTTTAATTAAACACGGTGTCTTAAGCAATGCAGAGTGTGAATCTCGTTATGAAATCATTGTTGAAGATTATATCAAAGTTATTAATATCGAGGCAAATACAATGGCAAGTATGGCTGTTTCTCAAATTCTTCCTGCAGCTATTCATTATGTAGGTGAGCTCTCCCAATGCTTCAACACAGTCAAGGCTACAGGTCTTCCTGTGGATGTCTCTGCACAAGCAAACCTTATCAAGAATATTTCTGCCGCACTTGGCGCCTTTAATACGAGCAGCAAAAACTTACGTAAATCACTTGATAAAGCACTTGAAGAATCTGATACCTATGCGAAAGCAACCGCATACTATGAACTTGTAGTACCCGCCATGAAGGATCTTCGCGAGAAAGGTGATAAACTCGAAACTTTAGTTGCGAAAGATCAATGGCCATTCCCTAGCTATAGTGAACTCTTATTTAACATTTAGCAACTCATTTTAAGGAGGATTTTTATAATGTGCTCTATTTGCGGACTCGTTAACTATAAAGCAACGCTTAATGCTACTGATGAAAAGATTTTAGGCGATATGGGAAATACACTCCAACATAGGGGACCTGATCAACAAGGTCACCTCTATACCGACCATGTAATGCTCTGGCATAATCGTCTTGCAATTATAGATATCGCCCTTGGGCGTCAGCCTATGGAAGCTACGTATAGAGGGAGCCGTTATACCATCGTGTATAACGGAGAACTCTATAATACAGAAGAACTGAGGCAGGAACTCATAGCACAAGGAGTTACTTTTAGAACCCATTGCGATACAGAAGTCGTTCTTTACGCTTATATACTTTACGGTGAATCCTGCTCAGATAAGCTCAATGGTATTTTTGCCTTTGCGGTATATGATGAAAAGAAAAATGCTATCTACCTCTCTCGCGACCGTTTCGGAATCAAACCCTTATTTTATACACAAGTAGGTGATCTCTTTCTTTTTGCATCTGAAATCAAAGGTCTTCTCGCTCATCCTAACGTCAAAGCAGATCTAGATCAGAAGAGCATTTGGGAACTCCTGTTCTTACTCCCCGTCAAGCTCGAAGGAACCAGTGGCTTTAAAAACATTTCTGAAGTCAAACCAGCACACCATGGTTACTTTACTTCCCAGGGACTCTCTCTTGCACCGTATTGGAAACTTTCTGCTTATACCAATAACGCTTCTCGAGAAGAAATCATCACCCATACGAAAGACCTACTCACAGATGCTATTACAAGGCAGCTCGTCTCAGATGTACCCCTTTGCACTTTTTTATCTGGTGGTCTTGATTCGAGTATCATCAGTGCAGTTGCTGCGCAACATTATACGGCACGTGGTGAGAAACTCACAACCTATTCTTTTGAACATGAGGATAACAAAAAGTTTTTCCATTCAACCTCTTTCCAACCTCAAAGTGATGATGACTACGCCGTTTATATGGCCAATCACCTAGGCACTGATCATCATATACTTACTGCCAGTGTTGATGATATTGTCAAACTTTTGTGTGATGCTACATGCTATCGCGATCTGCCCGGCATGGCTGATATTGACTCTTCACTTCTTTTCTATTGTAGTGAAGTCAAAAAAGTGCATACCGTCGCCCTATCAGGCGAATGTTCTGATGAAGTATTTGGAGGCTACCCTTGGTTCTACAAACCAGAGATGCAAGGGACACACTTTTTCCCTTGGATCCATGATCCATTCATTCGTATC
>JBOFIR010000106.1:0-21367 GCA_051650265.1 Cellulosilyticaceae bacterium | reverse complement strand
TAATCTGTAGGTTAGTATTAATATTGGGGAAGAAATACCACGACTTATTTCAAGAACCTAAATTTTGGAAAACCACGAGTTGTTTCTAAAAAGTACATAATAAAAAACAAAAGTCGAGGTCAAATACCACGACTTTTGTTTTTGAAGGAAAAATTACCCAACGTATTTTCAAGGTTTACAAGGATATCAAATACCACGACTTATTTCCAGATTACAGAACGTATAAGGCATCGAATGGTATAATAAAATCAATAAAAAAGAAGGATGCGTCAACATCCTTCTTCATACAATTTGCTAGTTGCATAGGCAACTGGTATCACTGATTATTTTATGTAAAAATAGTAGCATCCATTTGCGGCGGGGCTACTATTTTTTTGCTATTTTTAGTCTTCAATTGATCGGTAGTTGATTTGGGCATCAATGGATTTTGGGCTAGACCAGAGGCCGCTGAGTTCAACAACTTGGTTGTCACGAATAAAAGACTTGGTACAACTGCCATCAGAGCGATAGCTGAGGGAAACTTCATTGCCGCCGTCGTGAGGCAGATAAGTAATGTCAAACTGATAGGGGCCTATGGATTCAAGGGGCGCATCAAAGAAGGTGGCGCGAATCGCTGTAATCTCTTGGCACAGTGGTAAGCGTGATTTGATCTGAGTAGCAGAGGGCGCTCCAAGGTCTTCTAGCATGAAAACTTTATAGTCATCCGCCTCATGGGTCAGGGTGATAAGTGCCTGATCTAGGGTATTGGCTAAGAAGTCTAAGCATTCGTTTTCTATATCAGCATATTGGAGGCCATAGTGGTCGTATTGCTTGTACTTAGTAACAGGAATTTTTTGTGGACCGTCGTAGGGAAAGAGCAGTAGCGTCAAAAGCATGGTGGAGAAAGAACTGATGAAGACAAGACTTCCTTTACAAAATTTAGTCATGGGGATCCCTCCTTAAAAATAGTATTAAAATAATATATGCAAGGGTGAGGCCATAATAGGCTTAGAAAAACAGAAAATCATTTAAGGGGGAGATGTGTTCTTAAAAAGCGCCCAGCAAAAAAAGATGTACACTATTACCTGTTCGACTAATTGAAAATATTTAAAATTTGTTGAAAAAATACTAAAAATAGTATAAAATGAGCTAAACAATTATCTATGGGGGAATGAAATTATGAAACCAATCAGAAAAGTGGTCTTCATCATGACAGATAGTCAGCGTAAGGATATGGTAGGCTGTTATGGTCATCCATGCATGAAAACACCGCACATTGATGCACTTGCAGAAGGAGGCATTCGTTTTGAAAAAGCGTATACCGCACAGCCGGTATGTCAACCTGCCCGAGCAGCGCTCTTTACAGGACAATACCCACGCTCTACAGGTGGCTGGACCAATTCTATGGGACTTGGTCAGGATGTGCAGACAGTAGGGCAAAGACTCAGTGATCAGGGGATTCATACAGCTTATATTGGAAAGTGGCACTTAGATGGTGGGGATTACTTTGGCATGGGGAGATGCCCTGATGGGTGGGATGCAAATTACTGGTATGATATGCGCAACTATCTAGAGGAATTGTCCCCAGAGGAGCGCAAAGCCTCTCGTGACCCAGCGACGGTTAACAAAGGAGATGGCGTAGAGGCTGACTTTACCTTTGGTCATCGCTGTTCCAACCGTGCCATTGATTTCTTAAGACAATACAATGAGGAGGATTTCTTCTTGGTGGTTTCTTATGATGAACCCCATGATCCGTATATTGCACCAAAGGCGTACAATCAGCTCTACAAAGATTATCATGTGCCTGTCTCACCAGCGCATCTAGACACCCTCGAAGGGAAACCTGCTCACCACAAGGTATGGGCAAGTGTGGATCGTGAGATAGGGGTACGTACACCAGAGCAGATTGCAGGTGGTACAAACAACGGGGTAGGGATGCGTCATGATCTTTTCTTTGGTTGTAACAGCTTTGTAGATGCAGAGATTGGGCGTGTCTTAGAAGCCGTAGAGTCTTATGCGCCAGATGCCCTGATTATCTATACAAGTGACCATGGGGTATTCTTCAATGAGCATGGGTTATGGGCAAAGGGGCCAGCTATGTATGATGAGATTACGAATATTCCTCTCATTATGAAATGTAAGGCTTTTGAAAGAACAGGAGAAGTGGATCATTTCCCAGTTTCACACGTGGATCTTGCACCTACAGTTTTTGAACTCATGGGTGTGCCGATACCACAGATGTTTGTAGGGAATAGTCTCAAAGCGCAGCTTCTAGAAAATAAACGTGCCAATGAGCATGTATTTATGGAGTTTGGACGCTATGAGGTAGATCATGATGGCTTTGGTGGGATGCAACTTGTAAGAGCTGTGTGTGATGGCCGCTATAAGCTTGTGATCAACCTCCTTACCTCAGATGAACTCTATGACTTACAAGAGGATCCAAATGAGGTGCATAACCTTATCGAAGAACCGGGCTATGAGACGATTAGGGATACACTCCACGATGTGCTCCTAGATAAGATGAATACGACCCGTGATCCTTTTAGAGGGTATTACTGGGAAGACAGAACATGGCGAGCAGATGCAACAGTGCCAACATGGCGCTACACCGGGATGACGAGACAAAAAGAAAATGAAGAATATGAGCCAAGGCAACTTGACTATGCGACAGGGCTTGAGATGTCGGGGGCTGCGAGGCAAAAATAAAATCATACATAGAAGTGATAGTGAGGGAAAAAAGGTGAAACCAATTCGCAAAGTCATCTTGATGATGACAGATACACAACGTAAGGATATGGTGGGATGCTATGGCAACCCACGTATGATCACACCAAACATCGATGCTTTGGCAGCAGATGGGATCCGCTTCGAGAAGGCATATACAGCCCAGCCTGTATGTCAACCAGCCAGAGCAGCACTCTTTACAGGACAATACCCACGTTCTACAGGCGGCTGGACGAATTCTATGGGGATGAGTGATGATGCGCAGACGATCGGACAAAGACTCAGTGATCAGGGGATTCATACAGCTTATATTGGGAAGTGGCACCTAGATGGTGGTGACTATTTTGGAATGGGTCGATGTCCAAAGGGATGGGACTCAAACTATTGGTATGATATGCGTAATTACCTAGAGGAGCTGACACCTGAGGACCGTGTGGCGTCCCGTAAGCATGCAACAATCAGTGCGGGCGAAGGAATCAAACCTGAGTTTACTTTTGGGCACCGTTGTTCCAATCGTGCCATAGATTTCCTAGAGAAGCATCATGAGGAAGATTTCTTCCTGGTGGTCTCTTATGATGAGCCTCATGGACCATGCCTTGCACCAAAAAAGTATGGACAAATGTACATGGATTACTATGTGCCTGTAACGCCGTCTCATCGCGATCCATTGGAGGGGAAACCTGAGCACCATAAAGTATGGGCAGGGGTAGATGAGGCGATCGGGCATCGCACACAGGAGCAAATTGAACGTGCAACAAATGGGGGAAAAGGGTCACGCCAAGATATCTTCTTTGGCTGTAATACCTTTGTAGATGATGAGATTGGACGTGTGATGGCAGCGATCGAGGCCTATGCACCTGATGCCCTAGTCATCTATACCAGTGATCACGGGACATTCTTTGGGGAACATGGATTGTGTGAGAAGGGGCCGGCCATGTACAATGAGATTACCAATATCCCTCTGGTGATGAAGTGTAAGGCTTTTGAAAAAGAAGGTGTAGTGGATCACTTCCCAGTCTCACACGTAGATATTGCACCTACAGTATTTGATATGATGGGTGTACCGATGCCGAAGATGTTCGTTGGCAAGAGTCTAAGAACACAAATCATGGAAGGGACACGTGTCCATAATCAAATCTTTATGGAATTTGGCCGTTTTGAAGTAGACCATGATGGGTTCGGAGGGGTGCAGCTTGTCAGAGCAACCTACGATGGCCGCTATAAGCTAGTAATCAATTTGCTCACCTCAGATGAGCTCTATGATCTAGAGGTAGATCCTTATGAAGTACACAATCTGATTGAGGATGCAGCATATGGTGAGATCCGTGATCGTCTTCACGATGTCTTATTGGAGGAGATGAATACTTCAAGAGATCCATTTAGAGGATACTACTGGGAACGTAGACCTTGGCGCAAAGATGCCAGAAGCGCTACATGGGCTTATACAGGAATGACGAGACAGAAACAGAATGAAGAATATGAGCCAAAACAATTGGACTATAATACGGGACTTGAGATGACTGAGGCAACCCGTTCAAAAGGATAGACTAACAACAAAAAAGAGACTATAATGAATAGTTGTAAAAACAGCCTAGAGTGAATCATATACTCTAGGCTGTTTTGTTTGATGAATAGATTGAAGAAGATGGAGGGGTAGAATGTTAACCGTATTACTAGTTGTAATTTATATTGCATTTATTAGTCTTGGGCTTCCTGATGCAATCTTAGGATCAGCATGGCCTATGATTTATGAGGAGTTTGGCGTTTCGATTTCGGCAGCGGGTATTGCCAATATCATTGTCTGTGCAGGCACCATTCTTTCGAGTTTTTGGAGTGGTAAGATGATCAAAAAGTTTGGAACAGGCAAGGTGACAGCGGGCAGTGTGCTACTCACAGCCATTGCACTACTTGGGACTTATATGGCGCCTAATTTCCTATGGATCTGTCTACTGGGAATACCTATGGGTATTGGGGCAGGGGCTGTAGATGCAGCGCTTAACAATTTTGTTGCCTTACACTATGAGGCAAAGCATATGAACTGGCTACACTGCTTCTGGGGGATTGGCGCAACAGCCGGCCCACTTGTGATGTCTTTGTATCTTGCAGGCCCAGGTGGCTGGCGTATGGGGTACGGTGCAATCGGTATTTTCCAAGTGCTCCTGGTAGTAGGACTGTTAGTCGCGCTACCATTGTGGAATAAGTTTGAGGGGCAATCTATAGATGAGCCGGATCAGACACACCTAGATATTGGTGTCAAAGAACTACTCAAACTTAGAGGAGCTAAGCCAGCCTTAGTAGGATTTTTCTGTTACTGTGCGGTGGAGCTCACAACAGGCTTATGGGTGAGTTCTTACTTAGTTGTGAGTAAGGGTGTACCGGCGGAGCGCGCTGCAGGTTGGGTCTCTCTTTTTTATCTAGGCATCACACTTGGGCGATTGGTAGCAGGCTTCTTGGCTATGAAGTTTGACAACAAGCAGATGATTCGCATGGGACAGATGATCTGTGTGATAGGGACGATCCTGCTGATGCTCCCTATGGCAATCGGACAGTTTCTCGGGATCTTAGGAATCGGACTTGGCTGCGCACCAATCTACCCAGCGATGCTCCATGAGACACCGAACCGATTTGGCAAAGAGATCTCGCAAGGGCTCATGGGGATTCAGATGGCTGTTGCATATGTTGGAAATCTGTTGGTGCCACCATTGTTTGGCGTAATAGCTAAGGCAACAGGATTTGGGATCTTGCCCTATTTCTTGTTGGGCATTGTATGTGTGATGTGGCTGACTTCAGAGCGTGTTAATAAGGTATGTGAAACGCCTATGGTAACAGAAGAGGCATAGTACAGTGATTGCAAAAAAATGAAAGACATGATACCATAGCAAATGCTAGGGATATGTACTAGCACTGGTTCGAGAACCTCCCAGTATAAAAAACTAAGGTAAATTATATAGTGGCAGTATATAGACATACCTTGATTAGGTTCTCCTTAATATCAAAATCTTAAGGAGGAGACAACATGGCAAAAAGAAAGGTCAATGAAAAGGCAAGGATGGACATTAGAACCATTACATTAGTAGGATTTGGAATCGCACTCAATGTGGTAGGTGCATTAGTCGCACTCAATCTGAGGCTTCCGATCTATATGGATTCTATAGGAACCATCTTAGTAGCTTGTTTACTAGGACCCAAATACGGTATTCTCACAGGACTTGGAGGCAGCGTGCTCAGCGGACTGACCTTTGATATTTATTCCTTGTACATTGCACCTGTACAGATTAGTACAGGACTCATGGCAGGACTACTGTATCAAAAAGGCTGGCTAGAGGGGCGTAAGGCACTCATAGGGACACTTGGGGTAGCGATTCCTACAGCAATACTCAGTGCAATCATTGCAGCGGTTGTATTTGGTGGGATCACATCTTCTGGGTCATCTTATATTGTGCAAGTGCTAAGAGCGATGGGCTTACCGGATGTCTTTAGTGTATTCATTACCCAAATCTGGACAGACTACCTAGACAAATATGTAGCCGTACTACTTACAGGGCTAGCAATCAAACGATTACCAAGAATGTAAAGGAGCCACTTATGGAACGTTATAGTGAAGTGACAAACAAGAACCAAAGAGAGATTGTGCTTTTGAGAGGTTTCCCATGTGTATGGGGCAAGTGTAGTTTCTGTGATTATATATTAGACAATGGGACGGCGGAAGAAGAACTGGTACATACTAATGAGGCAGTACTTGCGCAGATTACGGGCAAGTATGGTGTGCTTGAAGTGATTAATTCAGGAAGCTGTTTTGAACTTCCAAAAGCAACACTTGAGCAGATTAGAGCGATTATAAAGGAAAAGGCCATTCACCATCTGTTCTTAGAGAGCCATTGGTGTTACAAAAATAAACTCAAAGAAATGCGTGATTTCTTTGGGATTCCCATTACCTTTAAGATTGGTGTAGAGACTTTTGATGAAGGCTTTAGAAATGGGGAACTTCGTAAAAATGCTAATTTTAAAGATTACATTGAACTGAAGCAGTACTTTGATTCACCATGTATGATGGTAGGGATCAAGGGGCAGACCAAAGAAATGATCGCGAGGGATATGGCAATTATTGAGCAGCACTTTGACCATGCAACAGTCAATGTGTATGTGAACAATACCTCACCAATCAAACGCGATGAAGCACTTGTTCAGTGGTTTGTAGAGCATTATGAGCATTTGGATGAGAATCCTAAGATTGAGGTGTTACACCATAATACAGATTTTGGAGTAGGTGATTAAAGAGATGATGTTATGTGATATTACTTATACTATCATGAGAAGGGATTTGCGCCATGCAAAGTTGAGATAATCATCTTCTTGTATGGCGTCGATCAAACATAATAGAAATGATATTTTGACTTTGCTTCTTGAGTAAACCACTGAAGAAGGAGTAAATATCATGAAATACATCAATGCACAGCAAGTGCTACCTAAACAACTCATAGAGACGATACAAACGTATATAGATGGGGAGTATCTCTATATTCCTACGCAAGCACGCCGCAAGTCATGGGGTGAAGCTTCAGGAAGTCGGCAGATGCTAGCTGCTCGCAATCAGGAGATTTTTCGGCGCTATCAAAGGGGTGAGTGTATCCGTCAGCTTGCCAAGGTGTATTATCTTTCTGAGTCTAGTATTCGTAAGATTATAAAAAGAGAAAAGAATAAATGAGGTAGAGACATTTTTTCCTACTGAGTAAGACACAAAGTCTGTTACAATACACAATAAGTATTGTAACAGACTTTTTTTGTAATGAAAGGAAGAGAGAGATGAACACAACGATTTATGATGACAAACAATTTTTTGAGGCGTATAAGGAGATGGCAAGATCGAAGGAGGGGTTAGCTGCAGCGGGGGAATGGCATGAGCTTCAAAAGTTACTGCCTGATTTTAGTGGGCAGAGGGTACTGGATTTGGGATGTGGATTTGGATGGCATTGCCGCTATGCAGCAGATCAGGGGGCTTGTTTGGTAGAAGGAATTGACGTATCTAGGAGGATGTTGGCACGTGCGAGGGAGATGACAATGCAGTCACAGATTCATTATAAGGAGGCATCCATTACATCCCTCGTATATGAGGCGGCTAGTTTTGATACTGTCATCAGTTCGCTGGCACTCCATTATGTAGCGGATTTTGAGAGTGTGTGTGAATCGGTGAGCAAGTGGCTTGTACCTGGTGGGAGATTTGTCTTTTCAGTGGAGCATCCTATCTTTACAGCTGAGGGCAGTCAAAGCTGGCATGTTGATGCAGATGGGACGAGGATACACTGGCCAGTAGACCGCTATTTTGAAGAAGGTTATCGCGAGACGACTTTTTTAGGTGAATGTGTAGGGAAGCACCACAGAACACTGACACACTATATGGGTGCATTGTTACAACACGGGTTTGAAATTATTGGGCTTGTAGAGCCGATGCCTGAGGCGCATATGCTTGTAGACAATCAAGAGATGCAAGATGAACTCAGACGGCCGATGATGCTTCTGATCGCAGCACGAAAAAAGTGAGACTAGGCCTAAAATATCTTGCGTGAAATATTCCTATTATTTAGTAAATAATGTATGATAAAAGGATAAAGGCGAAATAAAAGAGGGTGTTGGTTATTAAGCTAGAGAGGATTCGAGAAACATTACGTCAGCCAAAGTGGCAAAAATCCATAGTAGGGTATCATATGATGATTGCAGTGCTAAGCTTCATTGCCATTGCAATCACCATTTATAGTTTGATTCAGGGGGAGCAGGTCTTTGAGAAGCCTATTTTTTATTGGGGGGATTTGTTTATTGTCATCCTCTTTAATATGGATTACTGGGGTGGGCTCATACTCAGTGAGAATAAGAAGAAGTACTTTAAAGAAAATATCTTTGATTTGATATCTATTGTCCCTGTGAATCAAGGGTTTATGCTCTTTAGAAGTTTTAGGTTAATTCGTTTTTTCAGTGTGCTTAAGCTCTTTCAATTGGTTAAAATCACAGCCTTTATTACCATATTGAATAAAAGCATGCGTAAATTTCTCAAAACGAATGGCTTTATTTATTCTTTAGTCTTTACGGTATGTACGATCTTGATTGGTTCCACACTGATTTATAAAGTGGAGCAGGGAAAGACAATAGAAACGTATCTGGATGCGTTGTGGTGGACTTTTGTAACGACGACTACTGTGGGCTATGGCGATATCTCGCCGCAGACGACAACAGGAAGAGCTGTTGCAGTCGTGCTTATGATCGTAGGAATTGGTTTTATCAGTATGCTTACAGGCAGTATCACCACTTACTTTGTGAATAAAATTAGTGAGGAGCAAGAGGAGCGTAGGCATAATCAGATATTAGACAAGGTAATCAGCGATATTGATGGGCAAGATCTGGACTTATCGGATCTCTCAGATGAGCAATATGCCCAGGTGATTTTATTTATCAAATTTATGAAAGATCAAAATGCAAAATCTTAGGAGGTCAAGTTGTGGAGATCAATATATACCGTACATACGAGGAATGGATGAATGAAGCGCCCACCTATACAGTAGAAGGCGATGTAGACTTTTGGAGAAATGGGCTCGTACTCCTTAAGACCTATGAAAAATCACAGCGTTATGAGGAAGTTCTATCAGCACATCAAGTTTTTGCTATCACTTATGCCATGCCATCAGGATTCTTGATGTACTATGACAATATCCATCTTTACAAAGAAGCCGCTTCATGGGAAGCGTCACAGCCAGAAGTGACCCTTGAGGGGCAAATGACGTTGGATGAGTGTACAAACAACTATGTGAGTCTCTTAACAAAAGATGGCTACAAGCAGATTATTTTTATGAAACAACTTTTTGCAGTCACAAATGAGAGGAAGTAATATGAAATTAAGTGCATATGATTTAAAGAAGAGCTATCGTCAGTGGAAAAGTAGCCTAGGTCCTTTTGAATGCTTCATGAGGAGTGGGCCATTTGTCTCTTTGCAAACGTACGAAGACTTTGAGATAAACGTTCAGGTCAGTGAGGCTGAGAATGATAAGGCACTAGATGCGCTGGCGAAGCAGATTGCTACCTATGAGATGGCAGAAACATTTGTGGTAGTGGATCTCCCACTAGAAAGGCTCCTCCCCTTGGCGTATCTGCTTAATAACCGCCATGGGCTAAAAGGGACACTGAATCTGAACTTCCTTTTTCATACACATGGATTGGTGGGATCTAGGCGTAGCATCATGCAGCTCCTTGTATACGGTGAAGCGCTTGTAGCACCTGCAAAGCATTGTATGGTGATGCTGCTAGATCATGATCGCTATGGGGAGGTCTCTGAGGACGATTATAGACTTAGGCTTAATAATCAGTATGAGGTAGGCGATGATGACTTACCAGAGCAGTGGATGCTTCGGCAGTTAGGTGTGAAACGGGTACTGTGGGTTACAACTGAGGAAAAAGCAGATCTAAGACCTTATATGGAGGACTTAGAAAAAACATTGATCTTGGAAAGGAGACATGTAGATGGGTGCGTATGACGAAGTGATCTATAGTAAGAAGAAAAAAGCGCTGAGTCTGGCAGTGGCAGTAGCAGTAGCTGCTAGTAGCATGGGGACACTGGCAGGGTGTACACCGCGTTACGAAGAAGAGGATGAAGAGGAAGAAAACTACGTGGGTGGAAGTTCTGGGGGGAGCCATTATAGAAGCAGTGGACGAAGTGGGTGGTGGTATCTCGGCGGAAGTAAGAAGAACACTTCTTCTAGCTCTGGTACAACGGATGATGGTAATGCCACAAGTGATGGCGATACCAAGATCAGTAGTACCAAAAAGAGTGGGGCATCGACAGGTGATAGCATCTCGTCTTCCAAGTCAGGTTATTCTAAGTCAAAGGGAGGCAGTGCATCAAGCTAATGAAAAATCAAAAGGCATATACAGAAGAAGCACTATTTGATTACTTCTTAGTCAGTAGCCAGATGGAAGACTATGTCCATTGTCAAAGACCGTTCTATATCGAGAGGGATTGTTATGATCAGATGGTTACCTACTCAGAAGGAATCAATCGGTTGTGTCTCAGGGTGCTAAGAGGCTTGCAAGATACGTTCCAGGACTTCTTGCCTTATATCGAAGACTTTCCGATGCGTGAGCGCATACTTGGGCTTCGGTGCCCAGTGGCCCCTATGTTCTGGACCAGATTTGATACATTTCGAGAAGAAGAAACAGGAGCAATACGCTTTGCAGAGTTCAATTATGACAAACCCTGCGCACAAAAAGAAATGGGCATGGTGGGTAAAGATGACTTTACGTACAATGTGAATAAAAATTTTGAAAGCCACTTTATCCAAGCACTCAGCGCCATTTGTGAGGACTATCGGCCGGGGCAGAAGGCGCATCATGTAGCAGTGCTGGTAGATCCTTGTCATTATGAAGAACTTCACCTAGGCTATTACTTTCAAAGGTTGATGGCGCAGACATCTGTGGTGATTCATCAAGTCGGTCCAAAGAACCTATGGTGTGATGGACAGGAGGTAAGAGCCTTTGGGGAGCAAAAGATTGATGTGATCCTGAGGTTATATCCGACAGAGTATCTTTATGAGGTGACGGATATGCCTCAGATCCTAGACTGCTTTGAAGCGGGAGGGGTGCTGCTCATCAATGACCCTAGAGTTGTGGCGATTCAGGTCAAAAACTTGTTTGTCTATCTCTGGGAACTGGTTAATAGGCAAGATGCAAGATTGTCTGAGCAGGAGCAGGAACTGATACGGGCAAGTATCCCGTATAGCCAGGTGTTTGATAAACGAGCATATGAGGCGGTACGCTTTGCAAAAGACCAGTATGTGGTCAAACCTTCCTTTGGAAGATATAGCCAAGAAGTCTATATTGGTAAGCTACACACCCAGGAGGCATGGGATGTGGTGCTTGACCAAGTTGCTAAGTTAAGCAAAGACTTTATTATCCAGCAGATGATTGCTATCAGGGCAGAGTATACCTATGAGGTAGAGGATAATGATATGACAAGGCCTGTTAGAGCCTATGGCAATTTCGGTACCTATTTGATTCATGAGGAAATGGTAGGACTCTGCGTACGATGGAGTGAAGATTTCTTGACGGACAATGATACCACTTGGATGAGTGGGATTGGGGTAAAGGATTATCCGGTGACACTTATACCTTGTGACCATGGAGAGAAAGAGCGCAAGGCGCTGTGGGATTGCATCCATGAACGGGCGATCTTTGAGCATGGCTTCATAGGCGGCTACTACCGTATGGATGAATATATGAGCCTGGATGCGCTGGTGCTTCAAGAGGTGTTGTTCCAAGAGATGAAAAACACAGGGGATGCCTTTGTGAGACTACTAGAGAAAGTACAGCAGTTAATCATGATGCACTATGAACTTTTCTTCCCTGTCTTAGGAATACCAGAATGCTTGTATGAGGTGGTCCGAACAAGTCATACCCAGAAGTTCTGCGGGATTGGGCGGATTGACTTCGTACTCAGTCAGGCAGGGGCGCTTCAGATTCTAGAGTTTAACTCTGAGACACCAGCAGGGATCATTGAATGTATGGGAATCACGGGGCTGATCCAAGAGATGCGCCAGCTAGATGTCTACAATCCTAATGCCGAGCTACGGGGCAAGCTTAGGAAAGTCTTTGCAGCGATTCTCACAGACTTTAAGCAGCACAGCGTAATCAAAACAATTGCATTTGTTAGCTGTAACTACTATGAAGATCTGATGATAAGCCGAAGTTTGGCAGAGATTGCAAAAGAGATCGGTGATTATAATGTTGTAGTAGGCAATATCTATGACATCGTGGTTGAAGAGGATAAAGCTTATCTCTATGGCAAGCAGATCGATGCCATCTATAGGCACTATCCACTAGACTGGCTAGCAGAGGATGAGGCGCTATTCTCACTCAGAGCAATTCTTGGAAAAGGCATCTATAGTCTCAATCCCACCCATACGCTGATCACTCAATCGAAGGCAATCTTTGCCGTGATCTATAGCTTGTTGGAGCAGGGCTTCTTTAGTGCAGAGGAAGCCGCGTGGATCAAGAGGTATATTCCTTATACAGCAGTTGTACCAGATCATAAGATTTCACACGATTGTGTGGCGAAGCCTTACTTCTCGAGGGAAGGGATAGGCGTACAGATGAGCTATGATGGCATCACACGGAATATCTGGCAGATGGTCTTTCAAGATAGAGTCGATCTCATGCCTATGCGCGTCACACGCTATACCACATTGGGTGCGACAGAGGTTGTACAGTTTCCTGTGATGGGGATGTACATAGTAGGGGACGAGGCAGATGGGGTGTTTACACGTATTGGTGATTTTGTGACTGATGTGTCAGCAAACTTCATGCCGACGTTTGTGGCTTTAACACATTCAAATAATAAAGGAGAGATGTAGAAATGGCAGGTTTATTAGAAGGGGTTGTATTAAGTATTGTATATGGTGTGATTGGGTTAGCATTTTTGATCTGTGGATATTTTTTGTTTGATAAGGTGCTAAAAGCACTGGATTTCAATGAGGAACTTAAAAAGGGGAACAAAGCAGTTGGGATTGTAATCGCAGGGTTTATGATCGCTATAGCAATCATCATTGGCGGTGTTGTTGCCTAAAGAAAACAACACAAAAGGCCCGTACCACTATCAAAGTGGTACGGGCCTTTTTGCAGTCAAAAAATTAGTTGGACTCAAAGCCAATCAATATCCCGCCTTGTTCGGCGTAGTAGCTGCATAAGCCACCTGTTGGCATGATTTCAATGCAGGCAGATGGATATTTCGCTCTGATTTGATCGGCTACATAGTTGGCATAGGTGTCTGCAAAGCAGTGGGCAATCACAACTTTGCCGCCATCATAACCGCGTGCAAAGATCTCTGAGACAGTCTTATCAAAGGCTGTGAGCTTGCCGCGGCATTTGCCAAGTGGGCCAAGTGTACCTTCCTCGGTAGCAATCCCATAGAGTTTGATGCCAAGGATGCCAGCGATACTACCTTGAAGCTTACTGACACGACCATTTTTGATCAGGTTGTCAAGTGAACTTAGGACAAAGAGTAGGTGTGTATGGGCGCGGTAGGCTTCAATACGTGTGACGATCTCATCGAAAGGGAGGTCAGCTGCTATGTATTCGCAGAGCTTATAGGCGATGAGTGTCATCTCGGGACCTGTAGACTTGGTGTCAATCAGGTGAATGTGACGATCTGGATACTGTTCTTTGAACAAATCTACTGCAATTTGTGCACTCCCATAACTTCCTGAGAGTGCGCTTGTGATCGTTAGGACAAAGACACATTCAGATTTTTCATAGCCACTGAGCCAAGCATCAGGGCTAGGGGCGGCGCTACCTGTCTTGCCCTTGTAGGCAGACATTTCTGTCATGAAGGATGCAATATTTAAAGTCGCATCGTCTATAAATTCTTTCTCACCAATATCAAGTTTGAGTGGTGCTTTCGTAAAATCAACTTGGGTACGAAACTCCGGGGCTAAGTGACGTAAATCACAGCTAGAGTCTACAACAATGCCATATTTCATAAAAGACCTCCTAAGTGTCTTGTTTGATTAAGTATTACTGTCAATTTTACTATAGGTGAGAGATGTGATACAATTTACAATAAGACATAAAATGTAAACGTATGGAGGAAGATCATGCGCATATCGGAAGGTGGCACACATTTTACGACGAGGAATCAACCTTGTAGGATGTGTATTGCACAAACCTTGATTGATCTGATGAAGGTCAAAAAGCTAGAGAATATCACAGTGACTGAACTTGTAAAAAAAGCCCATGTGTCGCGTATGACATTTTACAAGTACTATACTTCAAAGGAAGAGGTACTATCAGATTATTTGTATGAGATGGTCAATGAATATATTGCAGATACGAGAGAGCATGTAGATGATATTGGTGAGGTGCACGATATCAAGCGTATTTGTCACTGTCTTAACTTCTTTAAGGCGTATAGTCCATTCTTGTTAACACTTGTGGCAGCCAGACAGTATAGTATCATCATTGAAGCGATTAATAATTATATGGATATATACGTCATTCCCACATCACGCTATGCACCCTATGAGGTGTATTATTATGCGGGGGCGTTATCGAATGTATTTATCAAATGGTTAGAGTCGGGGATGGAAGAATCACCTGAGCGTATTGCAGAGATGATCTACAGGCATTGGGTATAAAAATAGCAAAAGAAGGCTGAGTACATGCTCAGCCTTCTTTTGCTATTTTTGTCTGTGAGGGGCCCAGTCTAGTGAACGGCCGATGGCTTTGTGCCAACCAGCAAGGAGTGGTTGGCGGTAGTCCTCTGTCATATGAGGTGCAAAGCTCTTAGAGAGTGCCCAGTTCTGTTTGGTATCTGCAAGACTATCCCAGTAGCCTACAGCGAGACCAGCAAGATAGGCTGCACCGAGAGCAGTTGTCTCGATCACTTCAGGGCGATCTACAGGCACATCTAAGAGGTCTGCTTGGAACTGCATTAGGAAGTTGTTGGCACAAGCACCACCATCTACTTTGAGTGTCTTGAGCTTTATCCCAGAATCTTCCTCCATAGCACGGAGTACATCATAGGTTTGATAGGCGATGGACTCTAGTGTAGCACGGATAAAGTGTTCCTTTTTGACCCCTCGGGTCAGCCCAACGATGGTGCCACGTGCATACTGATCCCAGTAAGGTGCACCGAGTCCTGTAAAGGCAGGTACCACATAGACACCATTGGTATGAGGTACGGCTTGTGCATAGGTTTCGCTATGGGCAGCGCTATCGATCATACGTAGTTCATCGCGGAGCCACTGTATGGCGGCACCACCCATGAAGATACTGCCTTCTAGGGCGTAGTAGACTTTGCCATCTAGTCCCCATGCGATGGTGGTAAGTAGACCATTCTTAGAAGCAATGGCCTGCTCCCCTGTATTCATGAGCAAAAAGCACCCTGTGCCATAAGTATTCTTGGCAGTACCTGCCTCATAGCAGGTCTGGCCAAATAGTGCGGCCTGCTGATCCCCAGCTGCACCGCTGATAGGGACGGCTTCACCAAGAATACTTGGATGGGTATACCCATAAACATAACTAGAGGGCTTGACTTGAGGGAGCATAGATGGTGGGATGTCAAGCTTAGCAAGGATTTCGTGATCCCATTCTAATGTGTGAATATTAAAGAGCATAGTACGTGATGCATTGGAATAATCTGTGACGTGTATTTTGCCTTTGGTGAGCTTCCAAATCAGCCAGCTATCAATCGTTCCAAATAGGAGTTCACCGCGCTCGGCACGTGCTCTTGCACCAGGCACGTGATCAAGGAGCCATTTGACTTTGGTACCTGAAAAGTAAGCATCAAGTACAAGGCCTGTTTTTTGACGCACAACCTCTCCGAAGCCTTCTTCTTTGAGTGCATCACAGATCTCAGAGGTTCTTCGACACTGCCAAACGATGGCGTTGTATATAGGTTCACCTGTTTTTTTGTCCCAGACAACAGTGGTTTCCCGTTGATTGGTGATGCCAATACCTGCAATGTCTGCAGCTGTCGCGCTCATTTGATGCAAAGCATCTTTGGCAACACTGAGCTGGGTATACCAGATTTCTGCTGGGTCATGTTCCACCCAGCCAGGAGCAGGGTAGATTTGTGTAAACTCTTTTTGAGAGGTACTAAGCGTGCGGCCATCTTGACTAAATAAAATACATCTTGAACTGGTTGTGCCTTGATCTAAGGCCATAATATATTTGGACATAAACACCTCCTGTAATATGTAATACTTGTGTTGTGCGAAATAGTATAAATTCATTATAGTAAAACCTAAAACAACAGTCAATCTATACAAAAAGCAGTATAATAAGGATAGTATTTAACATAAGCTACAAAGTAAAAAGCAAATGCTCACCTTGATCAAAAGAGGAGGAAATAAGATGTATGATGTTGTGGTTGTTGGGGCTGGTATATGCGGGGCAAGTATCGCACGTGAACTCTCAAGATACACACTGGATGTGTTGGTAGTTGAAAAGGAAAATGATGTGGCTATGGGAACAACCAAGGCGAATAGTGGGATTGTCCATGCAGGCTATGACCCTGAACCAGGGACGCTCATGGCTAAGTACAATGTGCAGGGAAGCCAGATGATGCAAGGACTCTGTGAGGAACTGGATGTACCCTACAAACGTATAGGATCGCTGGTGCTTGCCTTCTCAGATGAGGAAGTAGAGCATCTCAAAAAGCTCTATGCCCGTGGTCAAGCTAATGGGGTAGAAGGTCTAGGGCTACTTACCAAAGAGGAGGTCATGGCCTATGAGCCAAACCTAAACACAGGTGTGGTGGCGGCTCTTATGGCACCTAGTGCAGCTGTAGTTGGTCCTTATGAGTTGGCCATAGCCATGATGAATCAAGCGGTAGTCAATGGCGTGTTGGTGTGGTTGGGGCATCGCTTCACAGGCGTGAGGTGGCTAGCGGATCACTTTGAGATAGAGTTGATACATCATGGGGAGACTAAGTGCATACAGAGTAGATATATTGTGAATGCGGCGGGGCTGTATGCAGATGAAGTGGCAGAGCTACTTGAACCTGTAGATTTTGAGGTGAGACCACAGAAAGGACAATACTATTTGCTAGACAAAAGTCAAGGGGATCTGGTTCACCACGTGGTGTTTCAGTGTCCAAGTGAAAAAGGCAAAGGGGTGTTGGTAGCACCTACAGCCCATGGCAATCTCATCGTAGGACCAGATGCTCAAGATGTGAGTGAGGGAGCTGATGTGAGTACTACATCAGAAAGTCTGGGGTATGTGCGGCAGATGGCTGCTAATACCTGTGAGGCAATTGCTTATCGTGAAAATATCCGTAACTTCTCAGGTAATCGTGCGCTGACCAACAGAGCAGATTTTATTATAGGGTATAGTCAGTCAAGTCAGTCATGGATTAATGTGGCGGGGATCAAGTCACCGGGCCTTAGCGCCGCACCGGCTATTGCCATAGATGTCACTGAGCTACTAGGTGCCAGTGGGATGCAGCTTGAGCAAAAGGATATATTTAAGGTACCACGGCCTATCTCAAAGGTAGAGGGTAAAACGCCAGAGGAGCTGGGCCGATTGATAGAGGAGAATGCTGCATATGGGCATATCATCTGCCGCTGTGAGAAAGTGAGCGAAGCAGAGATTGTAGCAGCCATCCATAGCCCTGTGCCAGCACGTACGGTAGAAGCGATCAAAAGACGGGTGCGTGCAGGTGCAGGCAGATGCCAAGGTGGCTTTTGTGCACCAAAGGTAGTAGAGATTCTCTCAAGGGAACTTGAGATTCCCATGGAAGAAGTTTGTCTCGATCAAGAAGACTCACAAATCCTTATGCAACGTACAAAAAAGGGGGCATGGGCATGATCTCGTATGATCTCGTAGTTGTAGGCGGTGGGCCTGCAGGAATGGCTGCGGCTTATCGTGCTTATCAAAAAGGTATTACTAATATCTTAGTCTTAGAACGCGGGAAGGAACTCGGTGGTATCCTCAACCAATGCATTCACAACGGATTTGGACTTCATTATTTTAAGGAAGAGCTGACAGGGCCAGAATATGCACATAAGTTTATTCATTTTCTTAAAGACACTCAAGTTGAAATTAAAACAGAGACAATGGTGCTAGAGATGACAACTGACAGGCATATTGTGGCAGTCAATAGCCAAGAAGGATGTCTGGTGATTGAAGCCAAGGCAATCGTGCTAGCTATGGGATGTAGGGAGCGGACGCGTGGTGCGATTGGGATACCAGGAGATCGACCAGCAGGGATCTTTACAGCGGGGGCAGCTCAGTACTATATCAATATGGAGGGCTATCTGGTAGGGAAGCGTGTGGTGATCCTTGGATCTGGTGATATAGGCCTAATCATGGCAAGACGTATGACACTAGAGGGTGCAAAGGTGTTGGGCGTTGTGGAACTGATGCCGTATTCTAATGGGCTAACGCGTAATATCGTGCAGTGTCTTGAAGACTATGATATTCCGCTCTATCTCTCCCATACAGTCACCCATATCAAGGGAAAAGGAAGGCTTGAACAAGTGGTGGTTAGCGAGGTAGATGACAAACGCCAACCGATACCAGGCACGGAGCAGGTCTTTGCATGTGATACACTCCTCTTATCAGTGGGATTGATTCCTGAGAATGAGGTGACTTTATCTGCGGGTATTCATCTAGATCCACGCACCAATGGTGCGGTGGTGTATGAGGATATGCAGACGGACTGTGCAGGTGTTTTTGCATGTGGAAATGTGCTTCACGTCCATGATCTTGTAGACTTTGTGACCAAAGAGAGTACACGTGCAGGCGAATCTGCTGCCGCCTATATCCAATCACCGTACACCCACTCGGATCAATGCATCCCGCTTAAAGCAGGCGAGGGCATTTCTTATACAGTACCACAAAAGCTAGACCATGAGAGCCTCACGGGTAATGTGGAACTATTTTTTAGGGTGAACAAGGTGTTTCAGGGGGTAAAGCTTGTGGTACGTGCAGGGGAGCAGGTAATCCTTGAGGTAAAGAAGGAACATATGCTCCCGGCAGAGATGGAGCGACTTGTGCTTCCCACCAAGCTGATCCCTAAGGGGCAGTGTATATTAGAAATTCTTGTGAAGGAGGAGGTCTAGTATGGAACGTGATTTGATCTGTATCGTGTGTCCCAAAGGCTGTCGTTTGCATGTATCGGGAGAGGGAGAAAACCTTAGTGTCACAGGAAATAGTTGCCCAAGAGGGGCAGAATACGGTATCAAAGAGGTGACTGCACCTGTTCGAACAGTGACGTCGATTGTACAGTTTGAGGGGGAGGCTCATCATACCTTGCCTGTGAAGACAGATCAGCCTATTCCAAAGGAAAAGATCATGGAATGTATGGCAGCCATCAATAGGGTATCTGCACGACCACCGATCCATGTAGGGGATGTGCTCATCGAGGATCTCTTTGGGTTAGGCATCCAGGTAGTTGCTACCAGGGATCAAGAAGTCTAAAGCTTTTCTTACAGAAGTGTAAGGAAAATGTTATATGAATCGATGGTTCCTTTTCATAAACTCAGTTAGAATAGGTGATACAATGATAACTGAGGAGGATGAAGAGATGAAACGTAGACTACTTCTAGGAATGAAGATGATGATGGTGACATTATGTATAGGATTATTTGGTGTAATCGGGGTGGGGTATAGCAGCTACCAACAGACTATTGCCGAAAGTCCTATTACAGCAGTGATAGAAGAGGTCAAGGCAGATCCAGATTATGTGACATTGGAGGAAATTAACACGACTTTCTTAGACGCGGTAGTAGCTGTGGAAGATCACAGATTTTATGAGCATGGTGCGGTAGATATGATTGCGATTATACGAGCATTTGCCCGCAACTTAATAGAGGGGGAAGTAGTGCAAGGTGGGAGTACAATCACCCAGCAGCTTGCCAAAAATCTTTTCTTGTCAAGTGATCAGACGCTCGTGCGTAAGCTAGAGGAAGTCGTGTTTGCCTATGAACTTGAGAAAGATTTTACAAAAGAAGAAATTTTAGAACTCTATGTGAATGTCATCTACTATGGCGATGGGTATACAGGGATCCAAGAAGCAAGTAGAGGCTATTTTGGTAAACCGGCAAGTGCGCTTACTTATGAGGAGGCAACACTCCTTGCAGGATTGCCACAAGCACCTAGCCGTTATGCCTTAAGTAACCACTATGACAAAGCCGTAAAGCGCCAAGCACAGGTGATAGCAGCACTAGGGAACTTTGGAAGATAGGAGAGACAATGGATAAAATATTAATTATAGAAGATACCAAGACAATACGAGATGAACTGAGGATCTTTTTAAGCAGTTATGGATATGAAGTAGAGGCGCCAGAGTCTTTTGAGACGATTCTATCAGTTGCAACTACTACGAATGCGCAGCTGATTCTCTTAGATATCAACTTGCCTATGTATGATGGGTACACTATCTGTAGAGAGATTCGCAAGCAATCTCAGATTCCTATCATTGTGGTAACCAGTCGCAATAGTGATATGGATGAGCTGATGAGTATGAATTTAGGCGCGGATGATTTTGTAACGAAGCCCTATAATACGCAGATTTTGCTTGCACGGATTGCGGCGCTGCTCAAGCGTACTTATGGAAGTCAACCTACGAGCCAAGTGATAGCATACAAGGAACTTCAACTCAATCTTGCAAATAGCACCGTAGCCTATGGAGATGAGGTGATGGAGCTTACTAAAAATGAGATCAAGATTTTGGGGTACTTGATGAAAAATCAAGGGATGATCGTGATGCGTGAACAGCTGATGGAAGTGCTATGGAAGTCTGAACTTTTTGTAGATGACAATACACTCTCTGTGAATGTCAACAGGTTGCGTAAGAAATTAGATGATTTGGGATTCAAGGATGCCATTGAGACAAAGCGGGGAATGGGGTACATCATGCCATGAGTATCAAAAAATATCTGAAAGAGCATCTGGGATTTTTGCTGATCCACAGTATGATTTTCTTCATTATTGTTGTCTTATTGCAACTGAGTATGAATGGGCAGGTAGGTATGATTCTTCTCATAGGCGCTTTGTGGTATGGTCCACTACTGAGCTACATAACTTTGGAGATGATTAAATACAAGCGTTACTAAAAAGAGCTGCATACGGTGATGGCGCATTTGACGCCCAAATATTTACTAACGGAGGTGATGGATGCACCTCC
>JBOFIR010000105.1:0-2111 GCA_051650265.1 Cellulosilyticaceae bacterium | reverse complement strand
CTTATAAGCCACCTCTTCCACTAATGCAGGTGTCTGTACACTCATCCCTGACTTCAACTGATATTCAAAAGTCTGAGTGCGTCCATCTGCTTGGATACTTACTTTTACCACATCACCTACTTTGAACCCATCTCGCTCACTTACCAAGATTGACCCATTGGATCCTGTGTCACGTTTGAGCTCACCTTTTGGTGATGTAATCGTAATCGTTCTTGAATCGAGTTGACGATGAGAATCTTTGTTTACAAACTTGATGTAATTGCTATGAGTCGGCAATGTAGCGGCCTCTCTCATCTTAATCTGACCCAATACTGTATCCCCTTGTACACTAAGATGTCCTGTACTCCAGTTATAAGTATAAGTCGCTCCTGTGACCTTCACATTATCAAGGATGATTGGTTCATAAGAATCCCCTGCCCCCTCCAAAATATAGAGATTCCCCTCAATCTTCATATCCTTCAGTGTGACTTTGGTCGTATTGATCGCAACATTGCCTTTGATATTCTTTGAATAAACTCCTGGCTTACGAATCAGTGATACAAACTGCTTGCTGAGTGCCTGTGCTAGCTCTGACTTTGTCACAGAACCTTTTGGATCACCTACTAGAAGTTTGCTAGATTGACCCATTGCTTTTTCAAAAGCATAGTTCACCTCATCGCGTGTCACAAGTGTACTAGGCCCAAACTTCTTGCTTGTATAACGTACCCACTCCTTATGACTGATTTTCTTGATAGCTTCTCCATACATATAATTGGCCGGAATATCTTCGTAGGTCTTGGCATTTTTAGTAGTTGTCAGACCAAATACATATGTGAAGATTTGTGCAAACTCCCCTTTAGTAATCTTTTGATTTGGATTCCATGGCACCATTGCATCTTTAGTCCACTGCAATGTCCCATCATTGGCCAATAATGGCTGTGCAACAAGAAGCATACTCACCACTAATAGTAGTGCAAAACTTCCGAATCGTAATGGCTTACATTTCATATTCAATCCCCTTTGTTATAATTGTTTTATCTATATTTAGACACAAAGACAATTATATCACATTTACAGTGATTGAAAATGCTCATAAGCCAACGCTTCAAGTTCATCCATATCCCAATTATGCGTATACGTTGTGGTGAAGCGATTTTTACCCTTCACATATGGCATAGCAGGGTATTCCCGTTCTTCTTGCATACCTTCAAAACGTGGAACCACTACAGTTTGCGCTGTCATTTCACTTGGCGCTTCCTCACGTTTCCACGTATCATACTTCCCAGAGAGAATGGCCTGTCCATTCTCTTTTTTCATAATCCAATCAAACTGTGCGCGCCATGTACCCTTTGGTGTACGCCCTGAGAGAAAATCACTGGCCTTGACTTTCTCAAAGAGTGCCTTCACCTGCCCGATTCCACCTTCACAGCTCATGATGAATTGATCAATCAGTTCCTGACGACGCTTGGTCACTACAGCTACTTTAGGAAGTCCCTCACAAATATCATGATAAAGACTGATGACTTGTTCATGAACGCACTGACCCTTTTCTGTGTCATCTTCTGTTGTATTCTTTGTATGTAATTCTCTTGTGTAATCTTCTGTTATTGGATAGTCACTTTCTAAATTTGTAGGCGCTTCTTTTTCTGATCTGCATAGATCATACCCCATACACTCCATGAGTTCTTGGTTTCTCATGTAGTAGGTACGACGACGAATACGATCATAGTAAGACAGATACATCTTTCCAGCAAACTTGTCCTTGCTCTCTACATAGGCACGCTTAGACTTATATACCTTACCGATATGACCAAAAGCTGTACGAAACTCATTTTTACTAAATCCAAGTTCCTCACACCAGCTATCTCCGTCTTTATAACACTCATCCTCACAAGGTAACAAAAACTTGTAAAATGGCTTACCGCCTGTCTTTTCAAACCAATATTCTAACTGTCCCATCACGATTGTTGCTGTAATGCTTCCTGTCATCTCGTTAAGTTCTGGTTGGTATTTAATCACTTTTAATGTAGGCATCATCTATTCCTCACTCATCTCATTTTTATTTTGGGAAGCCCCTTATTTGAACTTCTACAAGATAAATGCAGTGAGAAAGACAAATCCCCCCTACAAAA
>JBOFIR010000104.1:0-13749 GCA_051650265.1 Cellulosilyticaceae bacterium | reverse complement strand
GAAGCGACTGTAGAAAGTTGTGCAGTTTTCTCAGGTGTGGTTGCAAAGACAATCTTTAGATAAGAAGGTTGTTTAGAACCTGCAATCAGCTGATAAACATAAGGGCGCATCTGCTCCCAACTTAGATATTCAGGAAGTGTTGCTTTTTCTTCTGTATCAAAAAAATCTGAATTAATCTTGCCGTCTAGAATTGATTTAAATGATGTATGAATAATGACTTCTCTGACCTGAAATGTATCAAATAAATCAGACTTAAGAAGCTTAGCCATAAAAGCTTTTTTATGTGTAATTTCGAAGATTTCCATTAATAATCCCCCTTTTGCTTATTAATAAAGTACTTCTTGTAGGCAGAGACCTTGGGCAGGAACAGTTGGGCCAGCTTGGCTACGTGTTTTTGCTTCTATGAGTGCAGGCATCGCATCTGGTGAAAGATTGCCAAGGCCTACTTCGATAAGTGTGCCTGTAAGAATACGTACCATGTGTTGTAAGAAGCCATTCCCATGATAATAGATGCAGATACGATCTCCGTCTGGAATAATGTCAATACTAAAGATCTTACGTATAGTTGATTTTTTCTTGCTCTTGAGAGAAGTAAAAGACTTGAAGTCGTGTGTGCCTTCAAGGCATCGCGCTGCTTTATTCATGGCATCAAGATCAAGTGACTGTCCTAAATGGTACGTAAAATTTCTTTTGAAAGGATCTGCAAATAAGCCTGTATCAATCGTGTAACAATAACGCTTAGAGAGCGCGTTGTATCTTGCATGAAAGCGCTCAGATGCAATATCAAGATAAGTGATTGCAATATCTTGAGGCAAATATTTGGCAAGGTATGTGCGGATCTCAGATGGTGCAAAATAACGACTAGACTGGAAGTTAGCTACTTGCATCAAAGCGTGAACATTTGCATCTGTACGGCCGGATCCGATGATTTGAATTTCCTCTTCAAAGAGTAAAGAAAGGACGTGTTCAACTTTGCCTTGAATCGTCTTTTCAGGGTGTTCGGACTGACGCTGCCAGCCTAGATAGCGTGTGCCGTCATACATTAAATGAAGTTTATAGTTATACATGAGTACCTCGATTAGTTGATAGTCTTTAAGTAGTAGTATCGTCAAAAAACAATTGACTTAAACTTCATTTAGTATAGCACATTCTCCTTCAAGATAAAACTTTGAACATTTAAAAAAGGTATACATAAAATGTTCGATTTTCTATTGAAATTGCAAAAGAGGTATGTTATGATAGTCGAGGCCTAAAAATGACGGAAAGTGAGATAACATCAATGGAGAAATATTTTAGACTAAAAGAAAATAACACAACTGTCAAACAAGAGATGATGGCAGGTGTGACAACGTTCATGACAATGGCATATATTCTGATCGTTAACCCAGCAATCTTATCGGCTGCAGGGATGGATCAAGGTGCAGTCTTTACTGCAACAGCTTTATCAGCAATTGTTGCCACGTTGCTCATGGGACTTTATGCAAAATTACCGTTTGCACAAGCGCCAGGTATGGGGCTTAATGCTTACTTTGCTTATACAGTAGTTTTAACAATGGGGTATTCCTTTGAATTTGCATTAACAGCAGTATTCCTTGAAGGGCTCATCTTTATTTTATTAACAGCATTCAATGTAAGAGAAGCTATCGTAGATTCGATCCCTATGAATATCAAACGTGCGATCTCTGTAGGTATTGGTTTGTTTATTGCATTGATTGGACTTGAGGGGGCAGGGATTGTGGTGCACCCAGAAGGTGGGACAATTGTAGCATTAGGCAATATCGTGTCTGGGCCAGGTCTATTAGCCATTATTGGGGTAGCAATTACAGGCGTGTTACTTGTGAGAAATGTAAAAGGCGCATTATTCTTTGGGATGCTTGCAACAGCTGCAATTGGTATCCCAATGGGTGTGATTTCTATGCCAGATCAAATTGTAAGCATGCCACCATCTATTGCTTCTACAGCATTCAAATTCCAGTGGGAAAATATCTTTAGTGTAGACATGGTGATCGTACTCTTTACATTACTCTTTATGGATATGTTTGATACGATCGGCACACTTGTAGGTGTAGCGACAAAAGCTAAGATGCTTGATGCACAAGGAAAAGTACCAAATATCAAAAAAGCACTTTTTGCAGATGCAATCGGTACAACAGTAGGTGCATGTCTTGGAACCAGTACAGTAAGTACTTTTGTAGAGAGTGCTGCGGGTGTTGCAGAGGGTGGACGTACAGGGCTGACAGCTGTATCGACAGCGATGATGTTTGGGGTAGCGCTTTTCTTTGCACCACTCTTTACAGTGATTACGCCAGCTGTTACTGCGTCCGCACTTATTTTAGTAGGACTCTTTATGATCGAGCCGATCAAAGAAATCGACCTCGAAGACTTTACAGAAGCTATTCCGGCTTTCTTAACGATTATTATGATGCCATTTGCCTATTCAATCTCTGACGGGATTGTATTTGGAGTAATTTCATATATTATCCTAAAGGTTGCTGCAGGTAAAGTAAAGGAAATCAGTATTCCAACTGTCATCGTAGGAATAGTATTTTTACTCAAATTCATAATTTAGTTATAGATTGAAAAGCTATTGCAAACACTAGTTGCAATAGCTTTTTTTTTACAGGAGATGCTAGGCTTAATAAGCACTTTGATAGAATGGAGGTCAATGTATGAAAAAGATATGGTGGGGTATTGGCATAGTGCTAGGGGGTGTGATTACTTATGGACTCATAGAGCCCTATACGCAACGTGTCAAACGGTATAAAGTACATCATCCCCATGTGCCTGAGCGTTTTACGGGTTTAAAGGTAATTTTCTTAGCAGATATTCATTATGGACGGACCATCAAAAAAGCAAGTATGATGCGATTAGTAGAGCGTGTCAATCAAATGGAACCAGATCTCATTTTGTTAGGGGGGGACTATGTGATGGATAAACAGTATATCAAGCCTTGCTTTGAGATGCTCAGTCACCTCAAATCTTCATATGGCACCTATGGGGTACTGGGTAATCATGATGTAGTGGAAGGGTGTGTGGAGACAATGCAGGCCATGGCAAAGGCAGGGATTTATTCCTTGCATAATGATGCGGTGTGGATTGGTGAAACGGAGCGTATTCGTATTGGTGGGGTGGGCGATCTTAGGACGCAACATCAAAATTTAGCGCCAACGCTAAATGGTGTCAAAAGGGGTGATTTTGTGATCCTGCTGAGTCACAATCCGAGATATGTGTATCAGCTAGACAAAGATTTGCCGATAGATTTGGTGCTGGCAGGGCATACACATGGGGGGCAATTTGCACCCCTCAAACATTTGCGAAGAGTAACGCCAGGTGTGCTCAAACGACGTACAGGGCTTGAGTTCTTGGCGGGGCGTAAAAGACGAGAACAGATGGAGGTCATTGTGTCTAATGGTATTGGTACGGCTAAGTTCCCGTTGCGTGTGGCAACTTCCCCCGAAATAGTGGAGATTATACTAGAAAACGAAAAATAATGAAATCTACAAAGTTTAAAAAATGGAAAAATTATGCTATAATCAAAAGAAATATGATTTCTTTTGATTTTTTTTGTTTGCAAGAAAATGAGGGTAAATAAGGGGTGAGGGAGATTAAGTCAATCAAACATTTATATGAAGCGCTATCAATCAAGACAAAGTGGATTATATTTGTAATTTTTCTGGTACTCTATCCTATGATTTTGGTAGGATACGTGGGATATAAGAACTATGAGCAAGTGATTACCAAGCACTTTATAGCGACCGTACAAAATGATGTATCGACTGTTGCAGAGTATTTTCAGGAAAAAATCGGCGATCTTGAGCAGTTCGTTACTGAGGTACAATATGATGACACTTTATTTAAGATCAATATGGAGTATTACAAGCGGATTAGTCAGTTGGGACTGACACCAGATACGGTCAATGCCACAGCCCAGAACAAAGAACAGTTCAATATTGTTTTGCTCAATGATTATGACTTGAATCAAGCTATTGAAAAATTCCTCATGTCCTTGCTTCTTTCACGAGCAGATGTGAATATGGCAGCGTATCAGTTTGCAGAGCAAACCCAAAGTGGGTATATTCTGAGTGGTGACAAGGGACAATCCTATTATGATACACAGTCATTTCTTCAAAATGAGATTTTTTCAAACATAGAGACAGCACTAGAAAAAGAGGGTGACAAGACAGCTTATTATGTAGACCCTGAGGGGCATATCTATATTGGCCAAAAGATTTATTATCGAGAGGACTTTAGGTACTGTGGCAAGATTATTTTTAGGCTGGAGACAGAATATCTTTTTAAACATTATGAAAGTATGCTTGAAGGTGCAACACAAGGTGTATACCTGATTGATAATAATGGAAAAGAGTTAGTTGAAGCAGGTGAACTTACACAAGAACGCAAGGACAAACTTATGCAATTTGTAAAAGATAAACCACAGCTAGGGACCATCTACAAGGAAGAGGTAAAAGGTGAGTCTATCGTTTACAATATGTTTGCTACCCGTAATCTGAGTATAGGGAGTGCGGTTTATGTCTCAACGGATGTGCTACTTGAAGATATTCGGGCAATGTCTCGCCTCATATCCATGCTGTGCCTGAGTATTTTACCTATTTTCTTATTAATGGCAAATAGGTTGTATAAGGAAGTGGTCCATCCGATATACATATTAAGTGAGAAGATGCATCAGATTGAAAAGGGAGAGATCGGGATAGAAATTACCAATGAGCGTAATGACGAAATTGGCTATGTGTTTGGTGCTTTCAATAAGATGAGTCGTCGCATTCACTATTTGGTAAACTGTGTGTACAAGGAGCAGCTGGCGCTCAAAAGCTCTGAACTTAAGATGCTTCAGACCCAGATCAATCCGCATTTCTTATATAATACCTTAGAGATGATCAATTGGAAATCTCGTATGTGTGGAGCAAACGAGGTTTCGGAGATGATTGAAGCACTCTCAGGGATTATGGAAGTCAATATTGACCGTAGGGAAGAACCCTTCCTAACTATTAAAGAGGAAATGGACTATCTGAGAAACTATGTCTTCTTATTACAGAAAAGGTTTGGAGACCGTATTCAGTTTAAGTTAGATGCACAAGATGGATTAATGGACTATAAGATTCCTAGACTATTACTCCAACCACTGGTAGAAAATGCATTAACCCATGGGATTGAACCGCTAGGGCGTGGGTATGTGACTGTAGAGATGTGGGAGGACCAGAAGGGCATGTGTATTGTCGTACGAGATGATGGGGTGGGGATTGCACCAGACAGGCTCAAACTCATTAATGAACAACTTAAGATGCCAGATAAAGTATGCATGGAAGATCAAGATTCAAAACGTGGACATATTGGCGTGATCAATGTGCAACGACGTATCAAACTCGTGTATGGTGACACATATGGACTGAGTGTAGAAAGTGAAGAGGGTAAAGGAACACGTATTACGCTAAGATTGCCAACATCTAGGGCAAAAGAGTTATAGGGGGATATTATGTATAAAGTATTGTTGATTGATGATGAGGTATTTATTAGAGAGGGGATGAAGGCAATTATTCCATGGGCGCAGCTGGGGTGCGAAATCGTAGGTGAGGCGCAGGATGGTGAAGAGGGTGTGGAAAAGATTCTACAGCTGAAGCCTGATATTGTCATTTCGGATATTCGTATGCCGAGAAAAAGTGGGTTAGAGATGATTGATGAGATTAAAAGTCTTAATCAAAATATTCAGATTATAATACTGACAGGATTTCGAGAATTTGAATATGCACAACAGGCAATTAGATTAGGCGTGCTCAGATTTTTACTCAAACCATCTAAGTTAGAGGAGATCAAAGAGGCAGTAACGGCAGCTAGTGATAATTTAAAAGAATTAGCTATCAAAATACAACCGATAGGTGAACATGTAGAAAAAGAAATCAAAGAAGTGGAGGGAGAAAAGATTCACTTCTTGGTGAAGCAGGCTATTGACTATATTCACAATAATTATCATAAAAAATTGGACTTACAGACGGTGGCGGACGAGCTCTTTGTTAGTACATGGCATCTCTGTAAGGTGATCAAGAAACAGACAGGTACCAATTTTGTAGATTTGCTCAATGAAGTACGTATTGAACAAGCCAAAAAGCTACTACTGGAATCAAATATGAAGATCTATGAGATTGCAGAGCATGTAGGCTATGCAGATACGGCTTATTTCTCCAAGATCTTCAAGAAAATTGCCAATGTAACGCCTAATGAGTACCGTAATAAAATGTATTAATTCAAAAATCCCTATACAAAAAGTATAGGGATTTTTGAATTAATGTCCATGTTTTATAAGATTCTTTATGCAGATTAGCCTAAAGAAAGTACTTTGTTGTACATTTGAGATAGTATGATTAAATTGGGCACAAGAAAGTCATACAAAATGCAATAATATAAGCAAGTTTAAACAATAAAAAACAATATACACATATTTGATTTGTCTAAATTGGGTGATATAATGAATTCAAGCTAGATAACCTACTAGCACATATTACATACTGGTAAGTACGAGAGAGGTATTTACTAGTCAAAAGGAAAACAGGGGGGAATATTTATTATGAAAAAATTTTCCAAAGTTCTTGCATTAGGTTTAGCAGCAACGATGTTAGGTGGGGTATTTGTTGGTTGTGCGAAAGATGAACCAACTCCAGAGCCAACTCAAACAACAGACAAAACAGAAACACCAGCTACAGAAACGCCAGCTACAGAAACACCAGCAGCGCCTGTAACACTTAATACAGTATCTATGTTCGGTGGCACAGACCCAATGGCAGAGATCTACCAATCTTCTGTCAAAACATTCATGGAAGCAAATCCGAATGTAACAGTACAAGATCAATCAGCTACAGCTGATGATGCTTGGAAATCAAGTGTGCTGACAGACTTTGCTGCGGGTAACGAGCCAGACGTTATCTTCTTCTTCACAGATGTTAACTCAAAAACTTTAGTTGAACAAAATAAAGTGGTTTCAATTGATGAAATCAAAGCAAAATACCCAGATTATGCAAGCAACATCTTACCAGGTGCTATGACATCAGCTGCTTGTACAGATGGTAAACAATATGCTATCCCAGTACGTGGATACTATGAAGGCATCTTCTGTAACAAAGATTTATTTGAAGCAAACGGTTTAGAGCTTCCTACAACATGGGATAACTTAACTGCAGCTATTAAAGGGTTCAAAGAAAAAGGCATCACTCCAATTGCAGCAGCTCTTGGACATATTCCAAACTACTGGATTGAACACTTTATCTTAGCTGAAGGTGGCGTTGCTGGACATAGCAACAAAGACGTAGCAGCAGTTAAAGATATCTGGGTAAAAGGTTTATCACATTTCAAAGAATTCAACGATATGGGCGCTTTCCCAGCTGATACAGCTGTAGCGCAACACGAAATCGTCTCTGCAGCATTCGCTGACAAAAAAGCAGGTATGTTCTTAGATGGTAACTGGGCAATTGGTAACATGAAAGATCAAGATAACACAGTGATTCTTCCTATTCCTCCAGCTCCAGGTAGTCCAAAAGATCCTACAGAAATCATTGCTGGTTTCTCTAGTGGTTACTATATCACAAGAAAAGCTTGGGATGATCCAGCAAAACAAGCTGCAGCAGTTGCATTCGTACAACACATGACAACTTCTGACTTAATTGGTCAATTCGTTGTTGAAGCAGGTGGTGGTGCACCAGCAGCTCAAGTTACAATTTCAGGACTTTCTGCACTTGGAACACAAGGATCTCAAATGGCTGGAGAAGCAAAAGCTTCTGATGGCGCAATTGATGGTTGGTTAGCTAAGCCAGCTTGGGATTACTTACTTGGTAAAGTACCAGGTATCGCAGCAGGTAAAGAAGATCCAGCAACAGTCGTAGATGAAGTTATTAAACTTAATACAGCTCAATAATCATATTTTATAGATGAATAGAAACTAATTGCCAGCGCAATTAGCTGATAAGTAAGAATAACAGTTGAGCGTCTCGCGACATCAACTGTTATTCTTTTCTTAAATAAAAACTTCGTTTGAACAAAAAAAGGGAGGGGGCTTTTAAAATGATTTATAAAAATAAAACAATCATATGGTTTTTCCTAGCACCAGCGATACTATTCTTATTAGGATTTCTTTATGTTCCATTCTTTATGAGTATTTGGAACAGCTTCTTTAATATTCAAGACTTAGCAGGGGTGAGTAAAACGTGGGTGGCGCTTGACAATTATCAGACAATGTTACGTGATCCCATCATTTGGACTTCTATCAAAAACACATTCCTCATGATGGCTGTAACAGTTGTTTTTGAAGGTGGCCTTGGTTTGCTTTTTGCACTATTTGTAGATTCTGTAAGAAGAGGACAAAAGTTCTATCGTACAGTGTTTTTCTTCCCAGTTGTTATTTCAGCAACAGCAATTGGTCTGATGTTTAACTTATTCTATGCCTATGATATCGGGGTATTCAACCAAGTACTTACTAAGTTTGGGATGGAGCCTCAAGTTTGGCTTAGTGAAGGTAGAGCACTTTATATGATCGCACTGCCAGCAGTGTGGCAATATGTAGGTTTCTACTTTGTTATTATCCTTACAGGGATCGCTGGTATTCCAGAAGATATTTATGAGTCAGCATATCTTGATGGGATCAACGGATTCAAAAAAACAATTTATATTACAATTCCATTATTAAAAGGGACAATCAAGTCTTGTTTAATCCTGTTGATTACAGGAACACTCAAAATTTTCGACATTGCTTGGGTTGTTGCACCAAAAGGGATGCCATACGAGACAACTTATCTTCTAGGTACATACCAATACAATACAGTTTATCAATCAGCACGTATCGGATATGCGTGTGCGATTGCTGTACTGATTGTTGTATTAGGTTTGGTAATCTCAATGGTAGTTAATAGATTACTAAAAGAAGAAGAAGTATAGGAGGGGTATGAAATGGCTAATGTTAATGAAAAAATGCTCAAAAAAAGTTCTGCTCCAGTAGGGGGATTCTCAATCAGCAAAGTGCTTATTCACAGCATACTGATACTTTGGTCAGTAACAACAATGTATGCATTATTCTGGGTTATCAATAACTCATTTAAAGATCCATCTATGATTTTAACAGATTCATTTGCAATCGCAACAACACCAACACTTGCAAACTATGTGAATGCATTTACAAAAATGAATATAGGTAGAGCTTATCTGAACAGTTTTATTATCTCAGGTTCAGTGGTAATTGGGGTTATGTTCTTTGGCGGTCTTGCAGCCTATGTACTTGCAAGATATACGTTCAAAGGAAAGAAACTTATTCTGGGGGCAATGTATGGGGCACTTTTATTCCCAGCATTTGCAACAATCGTACCTGTTTATATGATGCTTATCAAATTTCAGTTAACAAATACTTATCCAGGGATTATCTTGCCACAAGTAGCAGGGAACTTAGCATTTGCAATGACAATCCTTGTAGGATTTATGGCCAGTATTCCGATGGAATTAGAAGAAGCTGCAGTGGTAGAAGGCTGTGGACCATGGCAAATTTTCACAAGAATTGTTATTCCAATCTCAAAACCTTCATTTGCTACAGTAGGAATTTTCACCTTCTTATGGTCTTACAATGACTTGTTCATGCAACAAATGATCATGCGTAAGCCAGAGATGATGCCAATCTGTGCATTACTTGGAAAGATTAGTTCACAATTCGGTACAGACTACGGTCTGATGGCTGCAGCAGTTACATTGGTTGTTGTGCCAGTACTCATTGTGTACTTATTCTTACAAAAATACATTGTAAAAGGTTTGACTGCTGGGGCAGTTAAGGGTTAAAATTTAGACACAAGTTATACATTATACTATACTTAAGGATAGGGTAAAGGAGATAAGAGAATGATCAAATTTGGAACAGGTGGCTGGAGAGCTATTATTGGTGATGAATTTATTAAAGACAATATCGTACTTGTTGCACAAGCAGTAGCTGATATGATGAAAGAAGAAAATGTAACAGAAAAAGGATTAGTTGTAGGTTATGACAGACGTTTCTTGTCAGATAAATCAGCACAATGGGTGTGTGAGGTTATGGCGGGAAATGGCATTCAGGTACAATTAATCAATAAAATTTCTCCTACACCACTTATCATGTATTATGCCAAAACCAATGGTAACAACTATGGTATGGCGATTACAGCAAGTCACAACCCAGCAGAGTACAATGGTATTAAAATCTTCACCCTTGGGGGCCGTGATGCAACTGAAGAGGTGACAGAGAGAGTAGAAGCAATTATTGCAACGCTTCACAAGGAAGATGTTCAGATGATGGCTTATGACGAAGCAAAAAATCGCGGGCTGATTGTAGAGATCAATCCATTTAACGATTACATAGATACAATCCTTGGCATGCTCAATGTTGAGGCGATCAGAAACAAAGAACTCAAAGTACTTGTTGATCCGATGTTCGGTGTTTCTAAAAACTCACTTCAAGCACTTTTGATTAGTTGTCGCTGTGAAGTAGATATCATTCACGATAGACATGATACCACTTTTGGAGGGAGATTACCTTCACCAACAGCTGTGACACTTTCAAGACTTGCCAATATGGTTGTGGAAAAGAAATACGATATCGGTATTGGGACGGATGGAGATGCTGACCGCCTTGGCATTATTGATGAACAAGGAAACTTTATTCATCCAAACGATATTATGGCCCTTCTATACTACTATTTATTAAAGTACAAAGGTTGGAGTGGTCCTGTTGTTAGAAATATTGCAACAACACACTTACTTGATGCGATTGCAGCAAAGTTTGGCGAACAGTGTTACGAAGTGCCAGTAGGTTTCAAACATATTTCTTCTAAAATGGAAGAAACAGATGCAGTAATCGGTGGGGAGAGTAGTGGTGGTTTGACAATCAGAGGCCATATCAAAGGTAAAGATGGAATCTTTGCAGCAGGTCTTCTTGTAGAGATGATGTGTGTAACAGGCAAACGTCTTGCAGAGATGCTTCAAGAGATTCATGAGCAATTTGGTGAGTTTGTAATGACTGAAGGAGACTTCCGTTTCTCAGAAGCCAAGAAAGCAGAGCTTGTAGACTTACTCTTTGTACAAAAGAAACTTCCTGACTTTGGAATTGAAGTTGAGAAAGTAAGCTATGAAGATGGGACAAAAGTTTACTTCAAAAACGGTGGATGGATTATTGCAAGATTCTCAGGTACTGAGCCTCTTATCCGTGTATTCACTGAGATGTCTACAAAAGAAGAAGCACAGGTAATCAGTGGTGTGATGAAGCAGTTCTTAGGATTATAAGAGAGATAAAGGCCAGTGGGCAATGATATAAGGTAAGGAAAATTTGGGAATGACAACGCTAAATGGCGATGTTGTTCCCAAACTTATCATAAACGTATTTTCATGATATAATAAAATTGGACCCAAAAATAAAGTTAGACTTCAAAATAGTAGGAGGAAGCTATGTTTAACGTACAAGAAGTATTTAAAAAAATGACACTTAGAGAAAAGATTGGACAAACTTTTCTTCAATACTATCAAGGATATGAGGATCTTCCAGAATCTCTTATTGAAATGAATAAAAAAGGTGAGTTAGGCGGTATCTTGTTTTTCTCAGGTACAAACGTGAGAAATATTGAGCAGCTTCATGGGATGTGCCAAAAGATTCAAGCACACGCAAAAGAAAGTCCACTTGGTCTACCGGTCTTCATTACAATTGATCAAGAAGGTGGCCAGCTCACTGCAATACATAAAGGAACAACAATGTTCCCAGGAAATATGGCAATGGGATTTGCTAATGACGAAGAAATGGCTTATGAGCAAGGAAAGCATGTTGCGAAAGAGCTCAGCTATGCAGGGATTGACGTATGTTATGCGCCAGTACTTGATGTAAGCTATGATCGTATCAACGGGGTGCCAGTAGTGGACAATCGTATGTACTCAAGCAAACCAGAAGTTGTTGCCAATATGGGTACAGGCTTTATCAAAGGCTTACAAGAAAATGGCATCGTAGCTTGTGGTAAGCACTTCCCAGGTATGAGACTGACACAAGAAGATACACACTTCAAGATGGACGTACACCCAGGTGATATGAAACGTCTTGAAGATGTGGAGTTATTACCTTATAGAAAAGCCATTGCAAATGGTTTGGACTCAATCATGATGCACCACGGAATCTTCCCACCACTTGATGCAGAAAAACCAGCATCAATGTCAAAAAAAGTGGTAGATTACCTTCGTAATGAGTTAGGCTTTGAAGGGCTTATTATTACAGATGATCTTATCATGAAAGCAGTACTTGATGCTTATGGTCAAAAACAACCACTTGTAGAGGCGATGAATGCAGGATGTGATATCCTTATGTCAACATGTGCAGGTCCTTGGTATGTGGACTTTATGGAAGAGTGTGTACAAAATGGTACGGTTGCAGAAGAGCGTATCAATGAAGCATGTCTTCGTGTACTTGAATATAAAGCAAAGTACAAGTGTGGGCAAATTCCAGAAGCACCAGTTTGCAACAAAGAAGATGGTGATAAAATCGCCTATGAGATCGCGAAGAAGTCTCTCATTCTCTACAAAGGGGAAAAAGCAGATTTCCCAATCAAGTTAGAGGAAAAAGAAAAACTAGGAATTATCTTTGGTAACCCAGCACGTCTTGTAATGAGTGATGCAATCAACCTTTATGACAAGCTTTCAATCGAAGATACTGTGAAGAAGCACGGCTTCCATCAAAATACAAAAGAAGCAATCATGCCATGGCGCCCAACACATATGGAGATGGTTTCTGTGGGGGATATTGCAATCATTTCTGACTTTGTAATCTTTACAACAGTCAACGCTTATGATTTCAAGGAGCAAATCGAGACATTAGAGTATATCAGAGAATTCTGTCCAACTAAGACAATCATTGGGGTAGCAACAAGAAGTCCAGAAGATGTGAAAGTACTTGAACCACACTGTGACTATGTGATTGCGACAGGTGGACTGACACAAGTGACACTTGATGCACTAGTAGAAACAATCTTTGGTGATGGGGCATTCGAATTTAACCCAGCAAAACAATTATTCTAATACAACCAACAGGGTGCCACTTTTACCATAGTGTAGAAGTGGCTACTCCTGTGATAGAGGAAAATACCAAATCCATTTCAAACATTTAAATAAAGGGGTGTACAAAATGAGTTTGATTCAGCAAATTAATTTATTTGAGCAGGAATATGCTACGCTTAAAAACAACCCAGAGTGTGCTAAAGAAAAAGAAATGCCAGGTAAAGCCTTCTTCATTTCAGATAACAATATTTTAGCACTTCCAAGAGAGGATGGGGATTGTCGTTACCCATTTGGACAAAATGGCTTTAACTACTGGGCGTATGCTTCAGGTTATATTCATAGCAATGAAGGTTTATTCTCACCTTACTTGCGTGCATCAGAAGGACAAGAACCAAAGATTGCTTTCTTTGGTGGCTTTAAAGGAGATACGGGATATCGTGTATTCCCAATACTAGCTGTACCAGTGATGGCGACAGATGTGGAAACAGAGCGCTATACTGTATTTAGAAAAGCAAGTGCATACTACATCACAGAAGCTGAAGGCGTAACATTTGCTGTACGTACGTTTGTAGATGCTGAGAAGAAAATGTACTTTACTGTATCGGTACAAAATAACTCAGAAGAGCAAAAAGAATTCTTCATCTCATCTTACTTCAATCCATTCCTCAAAAATGCAGTAATGGAAGGGGCGGAGAATAGATGGTTCCG
>JBOFIR010000103.1:0-58599 GCA_051650265.1 Cellulosilyticaceae bacterium | reverse complement strand
GGCATCAGACCATTCTGCTTGTGAGACACCAAAACCATCAATACTCTGGTACGTTTGACTCCAGTTGATTGGAACCCCGGTGCTTGCGTATGTAGGGAGCGATAACCCCATAGTACTTCCTAATACACTTAAACAGAGTAAGTGTGACAGCATTTTCTTATTAATCATTTGATAACCTCCCTTAAGTAAGATTGATGTAATATATATATATGCTTTTTACTTTACTGAAAGACTAGTGAGAGATTTCTTTTAAGGAAAATATATTATATATGAGTGTAACTTAAAGCGATAGACCTATTTTTTAGGTGATATTAACGCTGATTTAAGTAAAATTATATAGAAAACATTATTAAAACTACTAAAATTATAAAAATATGTTAAAATGAATAAGACAATTGAGCGAATAACATGATGCATGAGATAAAAAGTGGGGGAGTACATGAGGAATTACATTTATTTTGAAGAGCTTCAAATGATGAAAGATCGTTTCTACTTTTTTGCTGAAGAAGCTGTGATGAAGAAACCAGAGATTGCTTATCATGAACTAGGGGAAGGTGAAGTATTTAAAGTAAAAGCAGGCCCAGATGGTGCAATTGTACTGCCGTATGCTAATGCTTCGGCACACATTATGATAGAAGCGCTAAGAGACTATGAAGACTATGATGGTTATGACGGTATGGAAGAGCGATTGTTCTACCATTATCACAATGCAGTAGAAGTTTCGATTGTAGTGGAAGGGGAAGGCTATTATTTTGTGGAAGGGACTGCGATTAAGGTGCAAAAAGGGTCAATTATACTTTTTAATAGTCTAGTACCACATGCATGGATTGCATCTGAGGAGCATCCAGCAATTCAGAGAACCTTTACATTCTTTCCAACACTATTATTTGACCAAGAAATAAAGCAGAGTGGCAATGAGCTGTTCAAAGAATTTTGGGAGGTTCATCGTGTGAGCTATACCCAGGAGGATGCTGCAGATTTTTTTTACTTATGGCAGCAAATATACAAAGAGTATGAGGAAAAGGGTGAAGGGTACCAACAGATCATTAAACAACTCATTGCAATATTTTTACTTTATGAAGTAAGACGGCATAGAACTTGTCAAAATGCTAAAAAAAAGAAAGTTGTTCATGTTGAAGTAGATCATGCCGTACGTTACATGAGGCAGAATTTCCAACGTAACATCACACTTGAGGAGGTTGCAAAGGCAATTTATATGCATCCCAATTATCTCTCATCATTATTTAAGAAAACGTATGGCATTCCTTTTGCTGAGTATATGAATATGCTTAAGGTTTCAATGGCTACAGAATTAATGCAGACAACAGATCTTGATTTGGAAGAAATAGCACGGCAAAGTGGATTTTCATCTGTCTCTAATTTTTATCGTGTTTTTAAAAAAGTTTATAACATGAGTCCGGGACAGTATAATAAACAGAATGATGATGAAATCTTCTAGAAGAGGGTAGGTTGTTTAATAGGCAAGATCCATTAAAGGGGGAAAATTAATGTATACAATTTATCGCAGCAGTGATAGTGAAACAATGAAGTACGCGGCAAGAGAACTAGCTAAATATTTAACACTTATAACAGGAGAAGACTACTTTGAAATCAAGGAGTATGTTCCTTACAAGGAGGGGCAAGTAGGTATCTGGCTGGGGTATGATAAAGATTTTGAGGTAAGTTTTGATGTGGAAGATCCACATTTAGATGATGCTGTAGCCATAGCAATCAATTCCGGGTCAGGTTATATTGCAGGTAGTAATGAGAGGAGTATTTTAATTGGCGTTTATCGTTTTCTGACTGAATTAGGATGCTGTTGGATCAGGCCTTGTAAAGACGGAGAAATACTAGTCAAATGTACACAAAATGAAATGAATGTTAGGATTGAAGAACTAGCGTCTTTAAGACACAGGGGGGTAGTGATTGAGGGTGCCAACAGCTATGAGAATGTCTTAGATATGATAGAATGGCTTCCTAAATTAGGCTATAATAGTTATTTCATTCAGTTTATGCATGCTTATTCATTCTTCAAACAGTGGTATGCACATAGAGAGAACCCATATAAACAACAGGAGTTTTTTGATGATGAAATGGCTGAACTCTTTACTGAGCAACTAGGGCGAGAAATCAAAAAAAGAGGTTTAATCTATCACGTAGTGGGGCATGGATGGACATGTGAAAGTCTTGGGATACCAGGTAGAGGGTGGGATGCAGAAATACATCCATTAACAGAGGACCAGCGATCTTGTCTTGCCCTAGTCAATGGTGAAAGAGGGTTCTGGGGAAATGTGCCACTTAATACCAATTTATGTAATGCATCGCCAAGGGTACAAATACTTTTTACAGAATCTGTAGTCGATTATGCAAGAATACATAAAAATGCAGATATGATTCATGTATGGGTTGCGGATGCGTTCAATAACCACTGTGAATGCGAAAAATGTAGAGAATTAACGCCTACAGACTGGTATGTGCAGATTTTAAACCGTATTGATGAAAGGCTTACTGAAGAGGGTATTGAAAGCAAGATTGTATTTTTACTTTATTTTGAACTCTTATGGACACCTATTCAAGAAAGGTTACATCATCCTGATCGCTTCATTATGATGTTTGCACCGATTTCACGAACATTTACGAGATCTTATCAAGATTGCGTATGTGATGAAAGCCCTATTATCCGTTATCCACTCAATCAAATTAAGTTGCCATCAGATGTGACAGAATATATGAGATTTTTAAAAGGTTGGCAGGAGATTTTTGAGGGCGATAGCTTTGACTTTGACTATCACCTAGGTCGTAGTCACTATGGGGACCCAGGGTATTATGAAATTGCTCGTACGATTAGTAAGGATATCAAAGCTTTAAAAGATTTGGGACTTAATGGTTTGTTGAGTTGCCAGCAGCAGCGAACCTTCTTTCCTACGGCATTACCAAGCTATGTGATGGGACGGACACTGTGGGATACAACACTGGAGTTTGAAGAAATTGCTAACGATTATTTCAGCCATGCGTTTGGAGTCCACTGGAAAGTATGTCAAAGCTATTTGAAGGCAGTTTCGGATGTGTTTGATATGGATTATTGGCATCTAGGTCATGGCAAAGAAGATACGGAATTTGCAGAGCGTATGAGTCGAGTCAATACAATCATTGACGATTATAGGCCTCAGATTATCAGTGAGGGACCCCATGTACAGGAGGCAGAAGAGCTATCATGGAAATATCTACGTTATCATCTAGAGTATACACGACTTTTTGCAGAGGCATTGGGGGCTAAGGCAAGGGGGGAAGGAGAAAATGCTAACAAAAAATGGACACTATTCTCTGATTATATCTGCAAGAATGAAGATGAATTGCAGCGTGCACTGGATATTTTCCGTGTACAGATGATTGGACGCATATTTAATGGGTTAGTTAGAGTAGAAGTAATGAAATAAAATGCTAGGGGGATCAGCATGAAAGAGAGAGATAAACCATTTGTTGCAACGCCTTATATTGATGAAGAAGGAGAAATTATCGCACATTTGGAGGATGTAGTCACACAAGAAGGAAAGAAACATTGGCTTGAAACGAATCAAGTGATGCGTACCCAGGTTACTATGGATGAGCAGCAAAGTTGCTTGTTCATGAAGAATGAATTCGTAAAGCGCCTATTTAAAGTTCCACAGGTAGGAGACTATGCATTTTATACAAAGAGTTACAGTAATGAATATACGGAGCAGGAACTATTAATAGAAGATCATTGTATGCCAGAAGTTTGTCTAGGTCTCTATGATGACGGGTATTGCAGCGCGTACGAGGAGGCAAGGATCTTAAGGGAGCCTGAGTATTTTTATGTAGGTGGTGCTACTTCGCTACAAAATGAGAAGAATACTTTTCGGTATGTAGGATACAAGGTGGAGTCTGAGTGCACAGCTCAATTTGAATGGCAATCCCATAAAGTTTACGGCAATCCAAGTGCATTTTCATGGCCACCAAAGGGGCAAAGACTTACGTGTTATTTCAGTGCACCAGTAGGTGTAAAAGAAGCTTACCAAAATATAAGAGTAGAAGTGATTTATGAAATGTATGATGGGATTCCAGCTATGAAAAAATGCGTTCAAGTCATCAATGCAGGGGGACAAACCTTCACTGTTGCTAAACTCTCTGTGGAAGCGTTTGATACCAAAGAAGAGATGAAGAAACAGCTTCATATGGAGACAAGCTATACCTGCGGAACAGAATCCACCATTCCAATTAATACAGAGCTTCCTTGTGGAGATCACAATGAGCCTGAGGGAAGCCCGTTTGCAAGATTAGTAGGTTGTAAACATAGCTGTTATCCATTGGGGCCAGCATATGAACTGACAGCGGGAGAAAAGTTTATATCTTTTGATACATATACATTACTTTTCAGTACTTATTGGTTTGAGCTAAGAGGCAAAGAAATTAAAGGAATGTATGAGAGGCTCTTTCCTTGGACAACGGATAATCCACTTACATTTCATCATACAGGTAAACTCACACGAGAGGTGATTGATCATACCGCAGAAATTGGATTCGAAATGATTATTCAATCTTTTGGTTCATGGGATGTAAGTTATAGTAAGGAAATGTTAAGTACAGAGGAAGATATTCTTTTATACTATAAAGATTTAATCGATTATGCCCATAGTAAAGGTGTTGCTATTGGCATGTATCAGGCGCAGTATACACTTAGTCAATATAGAGATCAAGGTGCCGAATATGGTTCGAATGATCAAGGAACTTGGGGAACGTGGTGTATGGCATCAGAGGCGTATGCAGATTATGTAAAGAAGTTTTTGAACTTCTTAGATCTGACAGGAATAGATTGTGTTGAAATAGATGGACCTTATCCCGGATGTGCTTGTGGTAATGGTGAAAAGCATCGTGTTACAAATACAGGTGTAAAAGTACATCATGGGTATTTTGATAGCATCGTGAGGCAGTGGGAAAATGCAGTAAGAGATTTGATATCTGAATTAAGGAGGCGTCAAATTTATGTGAAAGTACCAGCATGGTATTATCTCAGTGGGGGGAATAAGAGTGCTATAGGTTATGAAGAAGTTGCCTGGAGCCAGCCTAGACATGAACAGCTTATTTATGGCAGGCAGATTATTCATAATGCAAGCTATGGAAAGAAAAGCTCACAAAGTTGGTCACATATTCCCTTTGCAGTGTACCATGGAGGGGGGGATGAAGCGACGTATTCACCTTTTGTACAGAAAATTAAGGACTATAATTGGGTGCTAGCACAAAATATTGGAAATGGTGTCACATCAGATTATCGTGGGGCTTATTTGTACGAAGAGGATGGTGGGCGCTCTAAGGATGTCATCAGTAAGTGGGTAAAGTTTTATAAGAAGTATCGAGCAATTGCAGATGCAGATCTTGTAGCAATCAAGCAGGCGAATGTAGCAGGTGGGCTTGATGTACTCTATCATGCAAATGCTAAAAATCCCAACGAAAAGGGGCTACTGTGGGTCTACAATCAAACAAATGAAGAGCAAACTGAGGTGATTACAGTCCCGATGTATTATACGGGCTTAACACATATGACGTATCCAAGCGTCCCTATCAGAGGATCATTGGGGAAAAATGTAAAGAATTATGGCACTTGGCCCCCAAACTATGATTGGATTCCAAGCGAGGAGGCAAATTATGTGTTACCACAACCCAACGGCGAAGATGTCGGAAAAGCTGTGTTTAGAAGAGAAGAGCAATGTGATGAACGATTAGAGATTGATAGCAATGGCCATGTCAAACTACAAGTAACATTACCGCCGATGAGTTTTGTGTATTATATGATTTATGGATGTGAAAATTATCCACCTTTAGAAGAACACCCTATCTTATGCAATGTAGATGTAGACGATGCTAATACAGTAGTGGAAGATCAACATATGCATGAAGGCATTCTTCTTAATCAGTGTTTCTCATTTAATGGCATATCAGATTATGTAGATTTGGGCTATGGTCAGTTAAATGGGTGTGATTCGTATGTAGTTGAGGTTGCCTATAAAACTTCTTCAGATGCAGACCAAGTATTGTTTAGTCAGGGACAAGATAGGCGAGGACTTGGAACAAGTGGTGGGATTACAGGGAACTATGAAGTAGATGATTTGACATTAAGTATCACGGAGGGCTATCTGCAGTTTGTTTGCAGTGATATTTCCTCACAAAAAGAAGTATACCTCAGATCTAGTAATACCTTGCTGCGTGATCAATGGGTTAGTGTGTGCATTGTAAATGAAAAAGGATACTATCGTCTCATAATCAATGGTGAGCAGGTAGACGCACAGCGTGTAGATGGAATGGTAATTAATACGAGAAATAATTTGTTGCTTGGCGCAATTAAAAATCACGCAGGTGGTAGTCAGATACGTTATTTTAGTGGTGAGTTGAAATTAGTTAAACTACAATGCTGTTAAGAATAATCAGAAATGAGATATAAAACAAATAATAAGTTGTTTTAGAGAAGGAGTCTGAGGGAATGAAGAAGTCAGCTAACTATTATGTGGCATGTTGGGGGAATGATCAGTATGACGGCAGTATGGAAAGGCCGTTTGAGACTATTGAACGTGCTCAAAATGAAGTAAGAACATGTATTTTACAAGGGAAATTACCACAAGGTGGTATTACTGTTGCCGTCAGAGAGGGCATCTATAATATAGAAGGACTGATATTTGATGAAAGAGATTCGGGAACTGCTGATTGTCCAATCATTTATACAAACTATGAGCAAGAAAACGTCATACTAAATGGTGGGATCTATCTATCCTCAAAAGAGTTTATAACTGTTGAAGGGGCAATGCGACAAAGACTGAGTCCAGATGTAGCGCCATATATCCGGTGCATTGATCTCAAAAAGTACGGTATTACTGCAGCAAATTACGGTAAACTTTATGCTGTAGGGGCTTTTAATACGGCATCAAAATATGATGGGGATACAGTGGGTGACTATCCGTGTGAGTTGTTCTATAACAATAATAGGATGACTATTGCACGCTATCCAAGTGCGAGTGATTATTTAAAAATAGAATATGTGCATGATATAGGGGAGTGTTATGAGCCAAGCCCGCAGGATTATCAAGCGGCATGGTTAGATCAGCGAAATCCTAGGGGTGGGACATTTCAGGTAGATCCACTTACAAGAGAGCGTATGTGTCAATGGGCACATATAGAAGATGCATGGGTGTTTGGCTATTTTTATTGGGATTGGGCAGATATGTCTACACCTATTCAGTCGATTGATGGCGATAAAGGGACAGTGACGACAACATTTTGTAGTCGTTATGGATTTAAAAAAGATGCTCGCTATTACTTTTATAATATATTTGAAGAACTAGATACACCTGGTGAATATTACCTTGACCGTGAAGAGGGAATCCTGTATCTCTATCCTCTTGGGCCAATAGAGGATGCAAGCATTCAAATTACATTAAGCACCAAAAGTTTGATTGAAGTAAAATCAGGTGCAGCGCACCTTGTATTTGATGGCTTAGGGGTCGAAGCTACACGAGGAGAGGGTGTAAACCTTGGTGGGGAATACTGTATCATGAAAAATTGTAAAGTAAGTAATATTGCCCAAAGTGGCATTGTTGTAACAGGGCGGTACAATGTAGTAGATAGATGTGAGATCAGTCATGTGGGTAAAAATGGGATTACACTAGGTGGTGGCGATCAAGAAACACTTGATATTGGTGGAAATATTGCAACACATAATCATATTCATCAGTATGGTGAGATTCAAAAGACATATACAGCCGGTGTATATATTACAGGTGTGGCTAACCATATTTTACATAATGAAATTCATGATGCACCACATATGGGGCTATTTTATTCTGGTAATGATCACCTGATCGAATACAATGAACTTTATCATGTGGTTCTTCAATCCAGTGATGCAGGAGCCATTTATACAGGCTATCAGCTCTGTGAGTATGGTAATATTATTAGATATAATTATATTCATCATATAGGAAGTGACCATTTTAAACCCCAAGGTATTTATTTTGATGATGGCATGGCTGGACAGGTTGCATACGGGAATGTATTAGAGTCTATTCCGGACTGTGGTTTTCTCATTGGAAGCGGAAGAGATAATAAAGTGAGTAAAAATTTGGTTATTGATGCAGGGACGCCTATTTCTTTTGATGGAAGACTCTATGAAGGTTTTCATTCACAAGGATGGTTTAAACATGCTGTAATGACGAAAGAGGGGACTTATTGGCAACGTCTTGTACGTGCAAAAACACTAAATTGCAATTGGGGGCATCGCTACCCTGAGATTGATCGCATGAATGATACGTTCAATAACTGGGAAGACCCTAATTTTGCAATTAATCCAGCAGGAACTGAGATAGTTGGGAATGTTATTTGTAGCACACAAACAAGTATTGGCTATATTGCACCATCGAGTGCACAGTATGCCAAAGTTGAAGGCAATCAAATTTATGAATTAGACTTATCACAAGACATAAAGAGAAAGTATTGCCAAGTGTTAGACATTCCATTTGATAAAATAGGAAGAATATAGTAGGAGAAATAGAGAATGAAAAAACCTAATATTATTTATATATTAGCAGATGATATGGGCTATGGAGATCTTTCATATCTTAATGAAAAATGTCCATTTCAGACACCACGTTTTGATCAGATTGGCCGAGAAGGAATGAGCTTTGTGGATGCACATGCCACATCAGCAGTGTGTACGCCTTCGCGATATGGGATTCTGACGGGACGCTATAACTGGCGTTCACGACTTAAGACAGGCGTAGTGGGAGGCTATTCAAGACATCTGATTGAAGATGGGAGAAAAACTGTAGCAAATCTCCTTTCTGAGGCAGGATACTATACTGCTTGTATTGGGAAGTGGCATCTGGGGATGGATTGGGCGTGTCAGGGAGATTTTGAATATGTACCTAATTTTGGTGTGGTTGAAAATGTAGACTATACTCAGCCTATTTCAAACGGTCCTGTTGACTTTGGGTTTAAGTATTATTACGGTATTAGCGGTTCTTTAGATATGCCACCCTATGTTTATATTGAAAATGATAGGGTTACCCAGATTCCTACAAAGCTTACGGGCAATGAAGGGAAGAAGTTTTGGCGAGAAGGACCCACAGCAGAAAATTTTAAACATGAGGAAGTACTGCCTATCTTGACGGATAAAGTACTCGAGACGATAGAAGAACGCAAAGATGAACCTTTCTTCATCTATTTCCCATTACCAGCGCCACATACGCCAATCCTACCAACAAAAGAGTGGATTGGTAAATCAGGGACGAATGAATATGGAGACTTTGTATTGATGTGTGATGACATGATAGGCAAAGTATTAGATAAGCTTGATGCATGTGGGTTAGCAAATGATACAATTGTTATTTATACATCAGACAATGGGTGTTCCCCTTCTGCAGATTATACGGAGTTAGCAGTACATGGGCACAATCCTAGTTACATTTTTAGAGGAACAAAAGCTGACATCTTTGAAGGAGGACATCGTGTGCCACTTCTGATTAAATGGCCAGAGGTGATTCCAGCAGGTCATGTGTGTCACACGCCAGTATGCCTTGCAGATTTTATGGCAACTATGGCAGAGATTATGGGTGTCAAGCTCCCAGATGATATGGGCGAAGATAGTGTGAGTGAACTAGATTTATGGGGTGGTGGTCATCAGTATGAACGGGAGGCAGTGGTACATCAGAGTATTGATGGTTCACTCTCTATCCGTAAAGGCAAATTTAAGTTAGAGATGTGCAAAGGATCTGGTGGATGGAGCGCACCTATGCCAGGGTCAGTAGGAGAAAATAAATTGCCGGACCTCCAACTTTATGATTTAGAGAGTGATATAGGTGAACAACATAATATTTATGACCATTATCCAGACGTCGTGGAAGAGTTGAAGTTACTTCTTGCAAAGTATGTAAGAGATGGGCGCAGTACACCAGGTGAAAAGCAACCCAACAACGGTGAGGCTGTATGGGAGACAATCCGATGGCTAGAAGAAGTCTAATACGACCATTGTTAGCTAGTCTAATTGGATAGGGCATAATATAATAGTAAGAGAAAAGCTCAGTATAGGTCACGTGATTACATATGACTAAGGATACTGAGCTTTTTAGTAGTTAGGTGATATTTGTCTATGTAACCTTCTGTGTGTAGCTAGTATACGTAAGCAGAGTACTCATGCTATAATACCATTAGACAGAAATAAAGGAGCGTGCTTAAGGTATGAAACAAAAAATAAAGATGAATTATTACGATACATTTCGATGTACTGCAGATGCATGTACAATGAGTTGCTGTCAGCAGTGGCGAATTGGTGTAGATGATGAGACATATGATGTCTGGAAAACAAAAGGATTATGTGAGCACGTTGGAAAAGATGACAGTGGACATTATATGCAGTTAAATCATGAGAAGAAATGTCCCTATCTCACCAGTGAACAACTCTGTCAACTCGTCGTGACACATGGTGAAGAAATTCTCTCTGTAACATGCACAAATTTTCCAAGACGTATCAATGAATTTGAAGAACACATGGAGTTTTCACTAGATACAGGATGCCCTGCCGTGGTAGATCTGATGAACCAAGTAAAAGGCGAAATTGTAAGGGAATCGGCTTTAGCGTACCAGGAGACACCTGAACTTTTTAAAGCAAGGGATCTTATTTTGAGAATGTTTGAAAAGGAGCAGGATACGTTAGCTCAGTCTCTTAAAATCGGCTTTTATGTGTTGTTGGATTTACTAGAAGGTCAGAAAAAGTTGAATCAATTATTTTCAATTTATGAAAAAGAAGAGCAGCTGAGAGATATAGATAGGGCCATTCAACGCGTTAAGGACAATCCCGTGGATACGTTTTGGGAGCGCAATGAACTCTTTCTAGATATGACAACAAACTATCGGTATCAAAAACTTTATGTAGATTACCTTGAACCTATCGCACAGGTTGCACAGACTTTGGAAGATCACTATACAGATCAGATTATTCATGAGAAGATCCAATGCTTTGAAGCACAGTTTAAAGGGTATCAATCGTTGATGAGAGAATATATACAGGCAGAATTACTTGGGGGGATGGTTTTATCTGAGATGAACTTTGAAGACATGGTGATAGCGTATGAATGGGTGAGTATTGCTTATGGAATGCTCAGACATATGGTCTTTCTAAGCTGGCATCTAGAGGGGGAAAGTAAGATTTCCTATGAGATGGTGAGAGATGCAATTTGTATCACATCACGTGTCACGGGATATGGATTGGATGATATAAAAGAGTATATGGAAAAAAGCTTCGAAACACCTATTTGGGAGTGGGGTTACCTCGCGTTGATTGTAGGAAAATAAATAAGAAGAATCATAAAGAGAAGGAGCAAGTAATGAAAAATATACGTTTTGGGATTATGGGGGCAGGAAATGTTGCACATAAGTTTTGTGAGGCGATTGAACTTGTAGAAGGGGCAGAGGTTGTTGCTGTAGCAAGTAAAACACCAGGGAAAGCAGCAGCTTTTTGTAATACACATCAGTTAGCTTCTTTCTTTGAAAGTTATGAGGAGATGTTAGAAAACGCGGAGATTGATGTGGTCTATATTGCCACAACACATAATTTCCATTATGAGAACGCGATGCTTTGTATTCAGTACAAGAAGGCAATCCTATGCGAGAAGTGCTTTGTCTTAACAGAAGCAGAGGCAAAATCTGTATTTGAAGCAGCAAAAGAGGCAAGAGTATTTGTCATGGAGGCGATGTGGTCACGATTTTTACCAGCAGTACAGAAAGCGAAAGAATGGATTGAAAGTGGTGTTATTGGAGAGGTGCAATTAGCCCAATCTATTATAGGATTTAAAGCAAGTGAGGATCCAAAAGGACGTATTTTAAATCCCGATTTAGCGGGTGGTGCCATGTATGATATTGGCGTGTATGTTGTTGAATTAATCACCTATTTGATTAACCAAGATTTAAAAGAAATTCAGGCTATGGTAAGTCTGGCACATACCGGTGTAGATAAAGTAGATAATATCAATTTGCGTTTTGAAAACTGTCTAGCCAATATACAAGCTGTTGTATCAGCTTATTGCCCTGTAGAAACTAAAATCTACGGGTCAGAAGGCTATATTGTGATTCCTAATACACATTATGCAAGTGAGTGTATACGCTATAGGGGTTACGAGAAAGAAGAGCATTTTATAAGTCCACTTCAAAATGGTTTTGAATATCAGATCCAGGAAACAATAAGTTGTATACGTCAAGGTAAATTAGAGAGTGCACTCATGCCACACCAAGATACGATACAGTGTGCAGCTATTTTTGATCAATGCCTAGGTACTAAATAATGAATAAGTAAAAACGCTACATTGCCAAGTGTAGCGTTTTTGTTTTGAAACATGTATTAATGAAATAAATTTATAAATAGTGTGACAATTGCTGAGTTGATAAAGTCTATAAAAAGACAACCAACAATAGGGACAACAAAGTAGGGTGTATGAACAAACCCATAACGATTTGTCAGTTCATCCATGTTAGCAATTGCATTTGGTGTAGCGCCCATACCAAATCCACATACAGCAGAAGCAAATACAGCAGCTTCATAGTTTTTACCCATTACATGGTAAGTGAGCTTATAAGCAAAAAATCCTACGAGGATGACTTGCGCAAGAAGCATGATAAATAGAGGTAGCGCAAGGTCGAAGAGTTCCCAAAGTCTAAGTGCCATCAGTGCCATGGTTAAGAAAAATGATAAGCTTAGGCCACCAAGTGTCTCAATTTCTTTTTCTACTATACTTTTATCTAGGAAATCGTATACATTACGAATAACAGCGGCAATAACCATTGCGCCAATATATGATGGGAATGTAAGACCTAAGTGCTCAATCAAATCTGAGACAACTGAGCCAATCCCCATAGCAATAAAGAGAAAGCAGGCGGCAGCCATAAGACGTTTGTATGAAAGGATGTTATGATTTTCCTCATTGTAATCACCAACTTTTTCAGGGGGTATATTAGAATATTCATTATGAGTTGTTCTAATTTGATGCTTATGAATAAGGGTTCGTGCTACAAAACCACCGATAATACTACCCATAATCAGACCAAATGTGGCAGAGGAAATAGCAATAGTTGTTGCGCCGGCTATACCCATTTGTTCTAACATTGGTCCAAATGAACCAGCGGTACCATGTCCACCAATCATAGGAATAGATGCTGTACAAAGCCCAAGCAGTGGATGTTGATTAAACAGAAGTGAACATCCCACACCTACTATATTTTGTAAGATAACAAGAAGTGTAGCAAGCCCTAAAAACGTAACAACCTTGAGACCGCCTTGCTTAAGGACCTTGAAGCTTGCAGTGAAACCAATACTTGTAAAAAAAGCAGTCATAAAAAGATTTTGTAAGGTGGTGTCAAAAGAGAACGTGAGATCACCTGTCAGGTGAAATACAAGAATAAACAAGGCAAATATAAACCCTCCAACTACTGAAGGTGGAATACAATACTGTGAAAGTAATGACCATCTATGGCGCAAGTATTTACCTAGATAGAATATAATGGAGACAAGAGCCATTGTCTCATAAAGGTTGAAATGAAATGTCATTACGTTGATGTCCTTTCTTTTTATTGCAACTAAGTTACTTTACTAGTATGTGATAAGTACATTGAAAACTATACTAGCAATATGTTTTAATGTCAGAAATTGTATGGATAACTGAATTTGTTGCATACTAATACATAAAAGGAGGGACTAATATGCAAATCCCATTTTTAATCAAACCAGTAATTCTTTTTATTGTAGCAGTATGCCTGATTAGGTTGACAGGAAGACGTTCACTTTCACAGATGACTATTGCCCAGACAGTGCTTATTATTTCTATAGGGGCAATTATTGTGGAACCCTTTGCGGATAAGGATATAAAAAAGACCGTGGCAACAGCATCTATTTTTGTTATTTTGTTACTTACGTTTGAAGTGCTGTCTTTTTACTCTAAAACCTTTAAACGATGGGTAGTAGGGGAAGCCATAGTCATTATTGAAAAAGGTGAATTCGTCACTAAAAACCTTAGAAGACTTCGATTAACAGAAAATGAAGTTTTATCCCGCATACGCCAAGAAGGGATTCCAAAATTAGAATATATTGAATTAGGAACGTTAGAACCTAATGGGGAATTTGGATTTATATTAAGATGGGATGCTGAGCCTGTTCGAGTGAAAGATTTCTTGAGCTTGCTTAAGAATCTATTAGATGATGAAAAGGTGGCACAAATACAAAAGCATATAGAAACAGTTATAATCGAAGATAACTATAAATGATTTTAAAAATATTACGCTATATTCAACAAAAATATGTACTTGGCTAAAAAAATAAGTTAGAATGTTTTGTATAATGAGAAAATAATATATGCGGAATGTAAGAGATTAGAGGGGGCTGTATTGTGAGTGAAAACCAGTATTTTGCGGATAAGTTTGAAAAAGTAAGACAAGAATATGAAATGGTAGTGAATAGAAAAAATAAAAAAAGTAATTTTTATAATGGTATTTATGATAAGTATATTTATCCAGTCTTAGAAAGAGATCATATTCCGTTTTTTTGGAAATATGATCTTAACCCAACTAGTAATCCATTTTTCATGGAGAGATTAGGAGTTAATGCAGTTTTTAATGCAGGGGCAATCAAACGGGAGGAGCACTTTTATTTGATTGCTCGAGTAGAGGGGAATGATCGGAAGTCATTTTTTGCTGTGGCAGAAAGTAACTGTGGGATAGATGGTTTTCGTTTCTGGGAATACCCTATTCAATTGCCAGATACTTGTCTTGAAGAGGTCAATGTATATGATATGAGGATAACCGCACATGAGGATGGTTGGCTTTACGGTGTATTTTGTTCTGAAAGTCATGATGAGTCAGTGGATGATTTGTCCGCGGCGATTGCACAGGCGGGTATTGTAAGAACAAAAGATTTGAAAAAATGGGAACGTCTTCCTAACTTAAAAACCCTGTCTCCGCAACAACGTAATGTCGTATTGCATCCAGAATTCGTAGGAGGTAAGTATGCATTCTATACAAGACCTCAAGATGGGTTTGTTGAAACTGGGAGTGGAGGTGGGATTGGGTTTGGTTTATGCGAAGAAATTACAAATCCTATCATCGAAGAGGAAAAGCTTATTAATTTGAGAGCTTACCATACGATTAAAGAGGTGAAAAATGGTGCAGGAGCGGTGCCGATTAGGACTGAAAAGGGATGGATACATATTGCGCATGGTGTACGAAATACAGCGGCAGGATTACGCTATGTGATCTACGTATTTGCCACATCATTAGAGGACCCTAGTCAATGTATTGCAGAGCCAGGCGGATTTTTGATAGCTCCTTACGAGGATGAACGTGTGGGGGATGTTTCTAATGTGGTATTTACTAATGGTGCGGTTGTAGATGGGCAAGATGTTTATATTTATTATGCATCAAGTGATACAAGGCTACATGTAGCAACGACAACATTAGAAAAATTGGTGGACTATACTTTTAATACACCACAGGATCCACTAAGGAGCGCAGACTGTGTTGAACAACGTTGTAATCTCATTCAAAAAAATATTCAGAGTCAAAGCATTTTATGAAAATACGGTGATATTTGGGATATGCCATAAACAACAAAAAGAAGGTAGCTAGGGGTGCTACCTTCTTTTTGTTATGAATAGAACTATGAGTGTAACTTTTTTGTCGATTGTCCAAGGATAAATTTACAAGGAAGCATTTTACGATCACCCCGATAGGTGGGTGTAGCTATTTTTTTTAATATAACACTTACAGCTTCTTTGGCCATGAGATGGGTGTCGACCTCAATGGTGGTAAGAGGTGGATAAAATAAATTGGAGGATATGTGGTTGTCAAATCCAGTCACAGAAATGTCATTTGGAATATGTAGTCCTAAGTCACGCAGTGTATTAATAAAGTTAGCTGCAATCTCATCACAGTTGCAGATAAATGCTGTAGGGCAATCATCTGGAAACTCGAAAGGAATATAGGCACCACTTTCATCTCTGTCATTAATAAGCCAATTAGGATTGTAGGAAAGATTGTTTTCGATAATACAACGATAATACCCTAAATAGCGATCTAATATACTACTTGTACTGTGAATATTTCCTACAAATCCAATTTTTTTATGTCCTAGATCAATCAGGTGCTGTGTTAAGGTGTAGGCGCCAAACATATTATCTGTCACAATAGCATCCACATCAAAATGATAGTTATAAAAATCTAGGAATAGCAAACACGGTTCAAGCGCTTTGATTGCTGAAAGGTAGGGCTCGCTCATTTGACCAAGGATGATGACAGCATCCACCTTATTGTTTTCTAAAATGTTAGGGGGAATACCTGCAGATTCACTAGGTGCATCGATGACTTCTAGGATGACTGAGTAATTATACTTTCCAAATTGAGTAACTAGTTTTTGATAGACGTGAAGATAAAAAGAATTGGACGTATTTAAAAACCTCTTGGCAATCATTACACCTATGTTAAAAGTCGAAGGTGTAATTTTTTCTTGGAGCAAGGAAGGTGTTGTATAGCCCATTTTGACGGCAGTCTCAAGTATTTCCTGCCTAAGACTGTCACTCACACCTTCTTTGTTTGAAAGTGCTTTGGATACAGAAACAATACTGATGGACAACTGATTGGCAATATCAGCCATGGTGATTTTCTTTTTGCCCAATGGAATCGACCTCCTTTTCAATTAATGGCAACCAAAAGAAAAATGCTTACTAAAAAATTTAGTTAAGCCCAGCTTTTTTAAGTTAGCTTTTATTAAAATGTCTATGCTTTTTAAGATATAAATATGCATTTACCTAAAAATCATAGAAAATAATCTCTACAAGAATGAGTATAATATAAAAGCACTTAAAATTAAAGAATAATTATAAAAATATTGAAAATTCAAAAAAAATAATGTAGACTATTTATATACGGAACGCAAAATATTTTAGAAAAGCAGATAAAAGAAACAAAAATTAAAAAATATAGCTAGAAAATTTAGTTAATAAAATAAGTAAATAGGATAGGAGGTAGCTTCATAAAAGTATGAAAATTAAAGATTCCTTATAACACGAGAAGGTGCGTGTAAGAAATTTAGGTAAAAATGGATAGAAATTGGAATAAAAGTGTGAAAACAAAAATACATATAAAGTAAATCAGTTTTCAAAAGTCTAAAGTTAAAAGACAGGATGATTTTTTAAAATTAAGTTAAGAGGGGGAAGGGGGCGCACTATGGCGAAACTAAAAGGCGCAGTTATTAAAGTCAAAGTCATGGTTATCATAGCTGCTTTATGTGCTCAAGTTATGCCGGCTTTCGCAGCAGGAAACGAAGGTGAATCGGATGATACTATGGTCATTGTACAAAGTAGATCTGATGGCTATGAAGATTATTTGAGACGATATGATCAAAACATAAAGCCTCAAGTGGATGTTGTAATTCCAGTTAGCGATTATAGTACTGCAGATTCCAGTGTGAAGATACTGGATAATTTTGAGGGACGTAAGGAAGTTGTACATACGAGTGAACAAGGTTATATCGAGTGGGAAGTAGATGTACCACAAGCAGGATGGTATCAAATACAACTTGAGTATTTTCCAATAGAAGGAAGAAGTTCACAAATTGAGAGACAGATTGAAATTAACGGGGAAATTCCTTTTTTTGATGCGCAGCATATTTTGATGAGCCGCGTATGGGCAAATGAAGGGGTAGTGACACGCGATAATAGAGATAATGATTTGAGGCCCAGGCAGGTTGAGCGGCCTACATGGCAAACAACAAGGTTTGAAGATTCAATGGGGTATTATACAGAGCCGTATGCTTTTTACTTCAATCAAGGAAACAACACGATTAAATTGACCGCTATGAGAGAACCTATGGTGATTTCTGGATTAAAATTGACCGGTATCAAAGAAATATTAGATTATAAGGCTGTTCAGCAACAGTATGAAGAATTGGGCTATGTACCAACACAAGGAAAGAGCATCAAGTTGCAAGGGGAAGATGCACAGTACAAATCAGACCCAACATTATATCCACTCAATGATCGGTCTTCACCTATTACAGAACCCTATCATCCATCAAAACTTCGGATGAATATGATTGGTGCAGAACAGTGGAAGCTTCCAGGTCAATGGATTGAATGGGAAGTAGATGTGCCAGAGGATGGGCTTTATGAAATCAGTTTGAAGGAACGCCAAGATATGCTAAGAGGATCCTATTCAAACCGGACATTGACAATAGATGGGCAAGTGCCTTTTAAAGAAATGGAGTCTATCGCATTTAAGTTTAATAAGGAATGGAACATGAAGACTTTAGGATCTGATCAGCCCTATCTTTTTTACCTTAGTAAAGGGAAACACCAGATTCGATTAGAGGTTTCCCTTGGGGATTTAGGCGGCGTGCTGAGTACTGTTGAAAAAAGTATCTATGAGTTAAATAAAGCCTATCGTAGTATTTTGATGTTAACAGGTCCTCAGCCAGATCTTTATAGAGACTATCAAATTGAAAAACGTTTACCAGAAGTGATAGAGACTCTAGATACACAAAGTGCTATTTTGTTTGATGTGATGGAGCAGCTTATTGCTTATACAGGTAAAAAAGGATCTGAAGTTTCTACAATCGAAAAACTTGCACAGCAGATGAAAGGGCTCGTTAAAGACCCAGATACGATTCCAGAGAGACTAGAACAATTCAAAAATAATGTGGCATCGTTAGGGACTTGGATTTTGACAATGAGAGAGCAGCCTCTAGCGATTGACTATATCTTAGTACAGTCCCCTAATATGCCTAAAGAAAATATGCATGTCTCTTTATGGCGTCAAATGATGCATGAAGTCAAATCATTTACAGCCTCTTTTTTTGAAGACTATACTACCATTGGAAATGCAGACGATGGCAAAGAAAGTCTAGAGATATGGGTAATGACTGGTCGTGATCAAGCACAGATCATCAAGGGGATGATTGAAGAGGAATTCACACCTACAACTGGGATTGGGGCAAATGTTAAGCTAGTAGATCCTTCGGTGCTCTTGCCTGCAACAGTATCGGGAAATGGGCCTGATGTAGCCATGCAGGTGCCTATGGCAGATCCTGTAAATTATGCACTACGTAGTGCAGTAACAGATATTAGTCAATTTCCTGATTATCAAGAAATAGAGAAAAGATTTAGTGGGAGTGCTTTGACACCTTACCGTTTCAATGGTGGTGTTTATGCATTGCCAGAGACGCAAGAATTCCCAATGTTATTCTATAGAACAGACATTCTTGAAGAGATGGGGCTTGAAGTGCCACAAACTTGGGATGCACTCATCGATATGTTAGGAACAATTCAAAAAAACCACATGAATTTTTCTATACCAGTGGCTGTACGTTCTTCAGCAGTGACAGTAACAAGTTTGAATAATGCCAGTGGCTTACCAGCCTATGCAATGCTACTTTATCAATTAGGTGGGCAGCTTTATTCAGAGGATAGTTCAAAGAGCGTCATTGATAGCCCTGAGGGCGTAGCTGCTTTCCAAATTTGGACTGAGTTTTATGTAAATTACAAACTACCTCTTGAATATGACTTTGCAAACCGCTTTAGAACAGGTGAAATTCCTATTGGTATTATGGATTATTCTATGTATAACCGTTTGGCAGTATTTGCACCTGAAATCAGAGGGTTATGGCAATTTGGACCAGTGCCAGGAATGCAAGATGCTAATGGAGAAATCAATAGAAGTGTTCCAAGTACTGGTGTGAGTATCGTGATGATGGAGCAAAGTGATCATAAAGATGCTGCTTGGGAATATATGAAGTGGTGGACAAGTAAAGAAATGCAGGTCAGATTTGGACGTGAGATGGAGAGTATTATGGGGGCAGCAGCAAGATATCCAACAGCCAATCAAGAAGCACTTGCAATGTTACCATGGACAGTGGCAGATTATAATAGTTTGATGACGCAGTGGAAGTGGGTAAAAGGTAATCCTGAAGTACCAGGAGGCTACTTTACACCACGCCATCTAGATAATGCCTTTAGGAAAGTTGTTTATGATAAGGAAGATCCGAGAGAAACAATATTAGATTATGTCCGTACTATTAATGAAGAGCTTAATAAAAAACGGCTAGAGTTTGGGTTGCCAACATTCGAGAAGGGGGAGGAATAGAAGATGAAAATCAAAGAAGCAGTCAATCAAATTAAAAGACATAAAGTTTCTTATTTCTTTATTGCACCATTTATGATTATCTTCATTATTTTCACAGTTATACCTGTACTCCTTTCCTTAGGGCTAAGTTTTACTTATTACAATATATTAGAACCACCTAAGTTTATAGGATTTCAAAACTATCTCAATCTTTTATTGGCAGATGAAGTTTTCTTGATAGCAGTAAAAAATACATTTTTACTTGCAGCAATTACAGGTCCCATTGGCTTTTTTGCAGCGTTACTCTTTGCTTGGTTGATTAATGGACTCACACCTAAGTTAAGGGCTTTTGCAACACTGGTTTTTTATGCACCAACTATATCAGGGCAAGTCTATCTGATTTGGAGCATTATGTTTAGTGGGGATGCGTATGGTTATATCAATGGATTTCTAATGAAGTTAGGTCTTGTGAAAGAGCCTATTCAGTGGCTTACTGATCCCACTTATATGATGTGGGTGATTATGCTTGTTATCTTGTGGATGAGTTTAGGAACAGGATTTCTATCTTTTATTGCAGGACTCCAAGGGATTGATAAAACACTGTATGAAGCTGGCTATGTAGATGGTATCAGAAATAGATGGCAAGAATTGTGGTATATCACACTACCAGCGATGAAACCACAGCTTATGTTTGGGGCGGTTATGTCAATTACACAATCCTTTGCTGTATACGAGGTAACTGTAGCTTTAGCAGGTTTTCCAAGTACAGATTATGCAGCAAGCACAGTTGTGACACATCTGATGGACTATGGAAGTGTAAGATTTGAAATGGGCTACGCATCAGCCATTGCGACAATACTCTTCCTATCTATGGTGGTTACCAATAAGATCGTCCAGTCTATGCTAAAGAAAGTGGGGCGTTAAGAAATGAGAAAATTATTCAAGCGTAAAGCACCTAACCGCTCCAAGACAGGCGATCTTTTTGTGAACCTTGTATTGATTTTTGTAGGAATCTTTATGGCTTTGCCCCTAGTCTATACAATTTCTAATGCTTTTAAACCATTAGATGAGATCTTCTTATTTCCGCCTAAATTTTTTGTAATGAATCCAACATTGGAAAATTTTCAAGATCTTTTTATCTTAATGTCTAAGTCTTGGGTACCTTTTTCAAGGTACATATTCAATACAGTATTTATTACTATAGTCGGAACGATAGGCAATCTAATGGTGTGTTCATTAGCAGCGTATGCGCTTGCAAAACATAAGTTTCCTGGAAGCAAGGTAATCTTTGAACTGATTGTCTTATCATTAATGTTTTCACCACATGTAACGGCCATTCCAAACTATTTAATTATGTCTGGACTTGGTTGGGTAGATACATATAAGGCAATTATTGTACCCGCTTTTGCAACATCACTAGGTCTATTCCTTATGAAGCAGTTCATGGAGCAGATTCATGATTCAATGTTAGAAGCAGCACGAATAGATGGTGCAAGTGAGTGGTATATTTTCCTACACATTGCAATGCCGATGGTAAAACCCGCATGGCTTACCCTTATTATTTTCTCAGTACAAAGCTTATGGAACATTCGAGGGAGCAACTTTATCTATGAAGAGCAGCTTAAAACGTTACCATTTGCACTGCAGCAGATTTTACAAGGTGGCATTGCCAGAGCTGGGATCGGTGCAGCAGTCACATTGCTCATTATGATTGTACCTATTACACTATTTATTATTACACAAAGCAACATCATAGAGACAATGGGATCATCGGGAATAAAAGAATAATGGAGGTGTACTATGAGAACGAAGTGTGTTAATAAGTTTGTAATCATGTTGCTCATCCTTTGTATCAGTGCACCGAACATTTGGGCGGATACGATGTTCACTAGTTATACGTATTCTTATTGGGGAGAGCTCAAGGAAGCACCTGAGGCGTATACTTTGTCTAATACCGTCACAGGTGAGACATTAGGGTGTGGGGCATTTGAAGAACCTAGAAGTGTATTTGTTAAAGATGAGTTGATTTATATTGTAGATTCAGGAAATAACCGGATCGTCATATGCGATCAAGCATGGAATCTGGTAAGAACAATTGAAGAGGTACGTGTTGAGGGGCAAATGAGTGAACTTAAAGATCCTTACGATATCTTTGTAGATGATAAGGGTTTGATCTATATTGCAGATACAGGAAATAACCGTATTCTTGTAGTGAATGATAAGGATGAGGCCATAAGTGTTATTACGAAGCCTGAGTCTGAGTTGATTTCGGCCTCGATTAAATTTGAACCTGTTAAAATAGTTGTAGATCGTGCAGGGAGAATTTATGTCATTGCACGCAACATGAATCAAGGAATTGTAGAACTTGATGCAAGCGGCACGTTTACAGGCTACGTTGGGGCAAGTAAGGTAACCCCAGATATTGCGGATGTGATGTGGAAAAAAATTGGTACAAAAGAGCAGAAATCACGAATGGAACTGTTTGTACCTACAGAGTTCAATAATATTTTTATTGACCATAAAGGCTTTTTATATGTGACAACCGATGTCATTGATCCATTAGAACTTGCGCAAGTAATTCAAGACAGAGATGATAGTGATAAAGTGGCTCCTGTTAAAAAATTTAATAGTATGGGTGTAGATATACTCAAGAGAAATGGGCATTTTCCACCTGTAGGAGATGTCATTTATAGAAATAACGGTACTTACGCGGGTCCATCTCAAATTGTAGATGTCGTGGTTGATCAAAATGATATTTATAGTATGTTAGACGCTAAAAGAGGCCGTATTTTCACTTATGATTTTGAAGGGAATTTGCTATATGTGTTTGGTGAGATGGGAAATAAAACAGGTACATTTAAAAATCCGATAGCAATTGAAAAAGTTGGGAATCGTATAATTGTTGTTGATTTAGGACTAAATCGTATTAGTGAATTTAAACCAACTACTTATGGTACAACAATTAATGAAGCGCTTGCTGCCTATAAGCTAGGGGATTATGATGGATCTGCTGTATTATGGGAAAAAGTGCTTGGAATGAATGCCAACTATGATTTAGCTTATGCAGGAATGGGAAGAGCAGCTTATCGTAATGGTGACTTTGAGAAAGCACTTCAGTATTTTAAGTTGGCTAATAATAATAAGGGTTATTCAAAAGCCTATAAGTTTTATCGAAAAGAAGTGATTGAAGAGAACTTTACATGGATTATGTTAGGTGTGATTGCGGCAAGTAGCGCAGGTATTTGGTTGCATTACTATAGAAAGAAAAGGAGGATGATCAATGGACATAACGAAGATGTATAAAGCACTTAAGTATCCACTTTATGTGATGCTGAGGCCATTTGATGGCTTTTGGGATTTGAAACACGAGAAAAAAGGGAACTTTAAGGTTGCTGTACTACTTGTTTTTGCAGCTATGCTTACAAGAATTTTATCACAGCAATATATGGGCTTTTTGATGCAAGAACAAAATCCAGAGTCTTTTAATGTATTCATTGCATGTTGTTCAATTTTATTACCTTTTTTACTATGGTGTAGTGCAAACTGGTGTCTTACCACCTTGATGGATGGGAAAGGAACGTTTAAAGACATTTTTATTTATACAGCTTATGCATTGACGCCTATGATTCTTCTTGATTTGCCAGCTATTGTATTGAGCCATGTGGTAGTCATAGAAGAAGAAGTATTCTGTACTTTTTTATTAGGTGTTGGAACCGTATGGTTTGTAGTGCTTTTGGTGGTGGGAACGATGTGTACGCATCATTATAGTATGTCAAAAACCATACTGACATGTTTGTTAACAATCGTAGGTATCGGTGTGATGATTTTCATTATGTTACTCTTCTTTAATTTGATAGAGCAGATGATGATGTTTGTAACGACACTCTACAAAGAGATTGTGTTTAGACTATAGGAAGGGGGATTTAGGATGCAGATAAGAAAAAAATGGCTCGCTTACAATACAGGAATCGTGTTTGTAACAGTCTGTATGATGACTACAGGGTGCAATCTGATCAATATAGGTGATTCCGAGCAATCCGCCCCTATAGAAATTTACCGTACGGCAGAATTGCAAGAGGGCTTTGAGAAGGTAGTAGAAAATGAAAATTTAGAATTGTGGTTTGATCAGATTACGGCACAGGTTGCAGTAAAAGATAAGGCTAGCGGAAGAATGTGGTATTCTAATCCACAAGACTTGGAAGATGATCCTATAGCAAATAAAACAAACAAAAACAAACTTAAGGCACAGCTCACTGTAGTCGCCAATGGCCCAAGAGGTGATGTCATTGAGATGAATAGCTATGATTATAGTACGTCCTATAATCAATTTAAGTTTGAACGACAAACAGCGGGGATCAAAGTGACTTACACTATAGGGAAACAGGAAGATATTTATTGCTTGCCAAAAATTTTAACTCAAACACAGTTTGAGGGGAAAATACTAAGTCATATGGAAGATGGAAAAGATAAGACGGCTCTTATTAACTGCTACAAGAAATATGATATTAGCCAGCTGGATGAAAAGGAAAAGAAGAATATTCTTACACAGTATCCTCTCGCAGAGACAGAAGTCATCTATATCATACGAGATGAGCAACCAGAATACCGATTAAAGCAAATTTCAGATGCAGTCCTTAAAGCGGGGTACACTTTCGAAGATAAGGCTGCTGATGAAGAAGCAAATGGACTTGGAAAAAAACAGGATAATCCAAAGTTTAATATTCCACTCATGTATACGCTTGAAGGCAAAGATTTGGTAGTGTCTATTCCTATGGATGAAGTGGAGGGTACAATCAATTATCCTATTACAAATATTCGGGTGTTAGAGTATTTTGAAGCCGCGGGTATGGAAGATGATGGATTTATGATGGTCCCAGATGGTAGTGGTGCACTCATCAACTTCAACAATCACAAAACGAAGATGCCAAGTTATACTGGAAAAGTTTATGGGGATGATTTGAGTGTGGAAAAGAAGGAGCAGCTTGGCAATACTGAACAAGTTTATTTACCTGTATTTGGAATGAAATATCCAGATGCTTCATTTATTGCAATAGCTGAAGGTGGGGATGCTGTTGCCTCTGTTCAGGCAGATATTGCAGGTAGAGTCAATGGGTATAACAATATTTATTATGATTTCAATGTTATTGCGAATCAAAAAATGAAGATTCCTGGCAAAAGTGGAGATAAAGTCATCAGTGTGTATCAGGATCGGAAAATAGAAGAAGATCTCAAAGTGCGCTATCAATTTATCTATAAAGAAGATGCAACTTATGTAGATATGGCGGATACGTATCGTACATACCTTTTAGATAAAGGAATGCTTGTAAAACATGAGGTAGAGGATATTCCGTTTGTAGTGGAATATATTGGAGCGATTGATAAGAAGAAGCATCTTATGGGCATTCCAGTAAAAGGGATTGTACCCATGACCACTTACACGGAGGCAGGAGACATCACAAAACAGCTTTTAAATGGAGGTGTTTCTAATCTGCATATACGGTATACAGGGATGGGAAATGAAGGCTGCGCACACACAGTACCTTTTAAACTTGAGGCAGAAAGTTGTTTAGGTGGTGCACAAGACTTAAAAACATTTCAAAAATTTGCGAAAGAACAAGGTATAGTACTTTATCCTGAATTTGATACACAGTATATTCATAAGAATGAGTTGTTTGATGGATTTGTCAGTTATCTGGATAGTTCAAGGCTCATCACGAAGAAAATGGCTGAAAAGATCACCTATCATAGTGCAACGTATTCAAGAGATCCTCTTAAGCCAGTAGCTGTGATTGCTTCACCAGAGTTTGCACTAGAAACAGCCGAAAAATTAGGGGAAAATCTTAATAAGCAAGGATTTTCAGGCGTTTCTGTAGCAAATCTAGGTAAAGAACTGAATTCAGACTTTAATCAAAATAATTTGATTGATCGTGGGCAATCAAAGGAGTTTAATCAAAAGCAAATGGAAGCATTTAAAACAAATGGCTTAGATATCATGACAAGTGGTGGCAATCAATATACCTTTGGCTATACAAATTTAATCACTGATCTGCCAAAAGAAAGTAGTGGCGCCAATATCTTGGATGATAATATTCCTTTTATGCAAATTGTACTACATGGTTATATTCCGTATACGACAGAGCCACTCAATGCAGCGAAAGATTACACGCACACATTACTCAAGAGTATTGAAACAGGATCGGGCATGTATTATACATGGAGTTATGCATCTAATGAAATCACAAAGAATAGTCAGTATAGCAAGTATTATGCGACGCATTATAAGAATTGGATTGATGAGGCACTTAACACTTATCAGAAACTAAGTAATGATCTTGGCAGCACAGCGGGGAAAAAAATTACTGATCATAAACAAATTGAACCAGGCGTTTATTGTACTTCATATGAAAATGGTGTAGAGGTATTTGTAAACTATAATGAAAAACCAGTGATGGTAGCAGGAATCTCTATAGATGCTGAAAGCTATACTGTGAAAGGAGGAGAATAATGAAGACAAAAACAAAGGTTAAAACCTCTAGGAAGAGTCTCAGTTTGGCTAGGCAACAAGAGATTACAGGGTATCTATTTATTTCGCCATTTATATTAGGTTTTTTGATGTTATTCATGCTCCCCATTATTCAATCTATACGCTATAGTTTCAGTAATCTTAAGATGGGAATTGGAGGATTTGTGCTCGAATCAGTTAAGTGGGCACATTATGAAAAGGCATTATTTATTGATCCAGAATTTGTGAGAACTTTAGTTGAATCTATAGGCAAGATGTTTTTACAGGTACCTATTATTTTGATATTTAGTTTTTTTGCGGCCACACTTCTTAACCAAAAGTTTAGAGGCAGAGGTGTTGCGAGGGTGATTTTCTTTTTACCGGTTATTCTTGTATCAGGGGTTATAGTAGGGGTAGAACGTAATAATTTATTGCTTGATACCATGAAGAATGAGGCCCAGAACAACTCAATGGTATTAATGTCGAGCATGATGGCCAATTTTTTGCTACAACTCAATATGAATGAAAAATTTACCCTTTATATTATGACTGCAGTTGATGGCATTTCTGACATTGTTGTTGGATCTGGGGTACAAATACTAGTATTCTTAGCAGGTTTACAATCGATTCCTTCTTCTATTTATGAATCTGCAAGTATTGAAGGTGCTACAGCGTGGGAGAGTTTTTGGAAGATTACTTTCCCCATGATTGGATCACTCATACTTGTTAATACGGTATACAGTGTCGTAGATTTCTTTACAAGTCAGCAAAACGATGTGATGAACATGATTAAAAATGTCATTTCACAGCAAATAGACTATGGCTTAGCGGCGGCGATGAGCTGGATTTACTTTATCGTCATCTCCGTCATTGTAGTGATTGTCGTGACAATTATTTCTAAGAAGATATTCTATTATGAATAAAATGACGAAAGGAGGCGGCCTATGAATAAGTTTAACAAAAGAAAACTGGTGGAGTGGCTATGGAAAATTATTCGAGCAGTGCTCATCATAGGGATTTCGTTTATCATCATTTATCCACTTATCGCAAAGTTTTCAATAAGCTTTATGGCAGAAAAAGATCTTTACGACCCAACAGTCATCTATATTCCAAAAAATTTTACACTAGAGAATTTCAAAATGGCTAATAAGTTGATGAAGTATGATCAGGTGTTTTTGGATACAACATTTCTTGCGTTGGCTGTAGCTGTTTTTCAGACCATATCCTGTACCTTGGTTGGCTACGGGTTCGCAAGGTTCAAGTTTAGAGGTAAAAATATTTGGTTTGCTATTGTTATTGCAACACTCATCGTACCACCTCAGATCATACTTACCCCTCTCTACATTCATTTTAGATATTTTGATGTATTTGGACTGTTCAAAGCATCAGGTGTGGGGACACTCAACTTAATTGATACCTTTTGGCCGATGATTTTTATGGCTATTGGATGTATGGGATTAAAAAATGGCTTATATATCTACTTAGTGAGGCAATTCTTTAGAGGAATGCCAAAGGAACTAGAGGAAGCGGCCTATGTGGATGGATCAGGACCGCTCAAAACCTTTTTCCATGTAATGCTCCCTGGTGCGGTTCCTATTATGATAACTTGTTTTATGTTTTCATTTGTATGGCAATGGACAGATACTTTTTATACATCCAACTTTCTACAAACCCGTGGTGTGATTGCAAGCCAGCTTTCATCACTGAGTTCTCAGGTAGCAGGGTATGTGAGAGCGTCGACGGGAGTTGAACCTACACCAGGATATATTTCAATGATTCGAAATACCGGTGTATTGATGACTATTGCACCGCTATTACTTATTTATTTATTTACACAAAAGTATTTTGTTGAAAGTATAGCCACTTCAGGTATTAAAATGTAAGCATATCCTGTAAAAGGATTTGTGATATAAATTAATCTATTAAAATTAAATGGGGGATTGCATATGTGTAAGAGAAAATTTATGGTAGGTTTATTAGCAGCAATGATGGCAACTTCAGGACTTGCGGGATGCGGTAAAGCAGCTACGCCAGCAGAAGAACCAGCACCAGCACCTGAAACAACTGTAACGGAACCAGCACCAGCAGCAGAGACACCAGCAGAAGAACCAGCACCAGCACCTGAAGAGGAGAAGATCGATCTAGGGGGAAGAACAATCAAGATCGGTGCATGGTATGATGTTTCACCAGATGAAACGACACCAAAAGGAGAGAAACTAGCTGCGAGAAAGAAGGAAATGGAAGCGAAGTATAACTGTAAGATTGAATTTGTTAATACAAACAATATTTCAGATAACACAGAAATGTTAACGACAACAACACTTGCAGGTGACCCTGTATTTGACTTTGGCTATGTGGATGCTCGTAATATCCAAGTGCTTATCGATAAAGGAATTGTTTATCCGCTCAATACATTAGATGCTATGGATATTGAAAATCCAATGTGGGATCAACTTGCTAAAAAAGCATCTACAGCAGGTGGCAATATCTATGGTGTGGATAATAAAATTGATATCAAGTATGGTGTTTATTACAATAAGGCTATGTTTGAAGCTGCTGGATTACCAGATCTCTATGAACTTCAACGTAATGGGGAATGGACTTGGGATAAGTTAGAAGAGTTTGCAAAAAAACTCACTATTGATAAAGATGGTGATGGCAAGATTGATCAGTATGGTTTAGCAGACACAGGTTATGATTTTATCCTTCAATTAATCTATGCAAATAACGGTGATATTATCAATTACGATGGAACCAATGCAACTGTTGCACTTGGATCAGAAAATGTTATGGAAGCCCTTCAATACTATGATAGAGTAGCGAATAAAGCAGGTGTAACTTATGAGTATCAACCAGATATGTCTTGGGACTGGCAGATGAAGGCCTTTGGTGAGAATAAGTTTGCAATCTTACCTCATGAGCATTATGCATCCCAAGCATTTAGAGATATGGAAGATGATTATGGTTGGGTAATGTTCCCAAAAGGACCTAAAGCGGATAATTACAAAACTGTAATGGGTACAATCAATATGCAAGTCATGTCAGCAGCAACAAAAGAACCTGAAAAAGTTGCTGTACTCATGAAAGAGTGGAACGACTATGTAGAGGGAGAAAATGCAGATAGCTGGAAAGAAGAATGGTATCCTTGGTTCAGAGATGCAAATGCTGTTGATGAAACAATGGTTATGCAAAAAGTCTTTGAAAATCGTGTGTTTGGTGACTACAACAAATTCCCAGGTGCAATTGGTAAAGTGGACGAAAAAATATTCACACCACTTTCAAAGGGAGAGGTTACACCAGCGGCAGCTGTTGAAGCTGTAACACCAGAACTTGAAGCAATTATTAAAGATACACTTAAGAAATAAACTACGTTTAGTAAAGAGCCCGTATCCTTTGCAAAAGGATACGGGCTCTTTGTAATGATCACAAGGACTGCTTTCCCTTTTAGCGCCTATTTTGTAAACGATAAGCTTTGGGGGATATGCCCACATATTGTTTGTTTTATTATAAAGATTTTAACTATAGTATAAATATAAGCATCATATGTACTAAAAATCAAGTATTATTAGGAAGAATTTTAAGGAAAAAGATAAGGGGGCGTCGTAATGAATCAAATTTTCACATCAGGCATGAAGTTTACGGATGAAAAGGGAAGAGAAAGATTATTCAAGTTATCATGAAGGGATTGAAAATGCACCAGTCATGACAAAGTTGGTTAGACCTTATCCTCAGGCTATAGGCGGTGAACTCTTATCCTATACGTTTGATCGTACGCAGCAACGCTTTGAAATGATATGGGAACAGAAAGCAGAAATTGAGGGGGAGCTATATGGCAAGTAGGCTTAGTTTTAGAGAAAAATTAACATTGTCATTGCCAGCGCAGGCGATGTCGCTGTCAAGCGTTTTGATTCATAATGTCTATATTAAGATGTATACAGATATTATTGGGCTAGAGCCCAAGTATGTCAGCTGGATTTACTTCATCTTTAATATATGGAATATGCTCAATGATCCGGTATTTGGTGTAATGCTAGATAAGATGAAATATCATCCGAAGCGTGGGAAGTATGTTTATGTCATGCGTGTTACAGTCCCATTTATATGTGTGATGGTAGGGCTCATGATGTTTGCCTCACCTACTTGGGAGCAAACAACCATCTTCATTTTTTTACTTGTAACTTTGTTCCTTTATGATACTGCAGGAACATTCTTTAATATTGCAGCAAGTTCATATGGTATGCTTGCTGCGTGGATACTTTTGTCTTAGATGGCATTTGTGTTATAATAAGCGCAAGGATCACAGGTGGGGAGGATGACAAAGTGTTCAATAGTCTTTTTAAAAATAAAGCAAGAGAGCAAATTGAAATGCAACTGACAGAGCTTAAACTTAATCTTGAGAACAACTACAAAGATTTGGCAATTCGTGCACGTAAAGATGCCATAGCCATGGTAGAACATTATTATCAAGTAGGCGAGATCAATGAGAGATGGTATATGAAATACAAGCAGATTTTGGGGTCCTATACAGAGGAAATGAAGGGCTATAATCATCAACAGTTCTATAGATCTTGACATGATTAAATAAGACATTTAGGAGGACAGCAATGCAAACATTATTTATGGATTATAGGGTTCAAATCACAGAATTACAACCGCTACTAATGGCGTACGTAGCAGCAGAAGAAGGCTCAAGTCTAGAAAAAGAAAATAAGAATGAACTCAAAGCGTATCTCAATGCACAAAATATGGCGTTTATCAAATTGATACAAGTGGTGATTCATATTGGAAAAACAACTGAGTTGCAAGTAGAGACACCTCAAGCACTCTATGAGCAAACCATGGAGAATTTTGATTGCCTGAAAGGATGGCGTCCGCAGGAGATTGAGGTTCAGAATATGATTTTCAAGACACCACTAGATCACTATTTTGCAAAAGGGCTACATATCCTGGGAATATAAAATGAATCCTATTCTATTTGAACAAATAGAATAGGATTTTTTTATATTTAATTTAATATTGAATAATAGTACATATCGTAGCATACTGGAGAGGGACTAAGCTATGTGAAAATACAGGAGGGGAAGTATGAAGCAAATAGTAACAGTAGCAATAGTGGGGTTAGGTAGCAGAGGTATTGATGTCTATGCCCCTGGAATTAAGCGATTAGGAGAAAAAGTAAAGATTGTAGCAGTAGCAGATATTGACGCAGCGCGTGTCCAAGAGGCTGCCAAGCAATATCAACTCACGGCAGACGCTTGCTTTGAGAGTGCAGAAGCATTACTCGAAGAGGAGCGCCTTGCAGACGTCATCATCATTGCCACCCAAGATCAACAGCATGTCGCACAAGCAGTAGTGGCACTAAAAAAGGGGTATCACATTTTATTAGAGAAACCTATTTCACCAGATCTTGAAGCTTGCCAGCTGCTAGAACGTGTTGCACAGGCGTGTAATAGGCATGTAGTTGTTTGCCATGTACTGCGATACACACCTTTTTATACAAAGCTTAAGGCAATCTTAGACGAGAAAGTGATTGGAGAAGTCGTATCGACTATGGCCATTGAAAATGTGGGATATTGGCATCAAGCCCATAGTTTTGTAAGAGGTAATTGGCGAAATAGTCTTCAGACTAGTCCAATGATTTTGCAAAAGTGTTGTCATGACATGGATTTGTACCTATGGCTTACTTCAAAATGCTGTAAAGCTGTGAGTTCTTTTGGGAATACATACTTATTCAAAAAAGAGATGGCACCAGCCGGGGCCACACAGCGTTGTACAGAAGGCTGTGCGGTAAAAGCATCTTGCCCTTATGATGCAGAGGCAATTTACATTCATCATAAGGCTATGGGTCTTGAAAGTGGTAATACAGGTTGGCCAATCAATGTGGTTGCTCCACATCCAACGCTTGAATCAGTGAGAAAGGCTCTTGATGAGGGACCTTATGGCAGATGTGTTTATGCATGTGACAATAATGTGGTGGATCATCAAGTTGTTAATCTTGAGATGACTGACGGTACCACAATGAGTTTTACCATGAGTGGTTTTACAAGTGAAAATTCCCGATATGCTAAGATTATGGGAACAAAGGGGGATATCGAGGCAGATATGGAGAAAAATCTCATTAGACTGAATGTGTTTGGACAACCCAAAGAAGTCATCGATATCAATCAACTTGCAGAGGATTTCTCCGGACATGGTGGTGGTGATAACCGCATGATTGCAGAGTTTATTGAACTTGTTCGTGAGGGGAAAATGCCTACACCAGCTATTACATCTATAGAACAATCACTACAAAGCCATTATATTGCTTTAGCAGCAGAACGTTCACGATTAAATGGCGGGGCCTGTATCCAATTATAATGTAGATCTTTTGAGGCGTACCTCCATGATAAGAAGTGTCATGGAGGTACCTTCTTGACAAGGTATAAGTAGAATAGCTTATAATGAATACTATGGTTATAATATAAACAATGATATAAGAAATGAAAGTAAATGGAGAAGTGTCATGAAACAGTTAATTGGCGATAAGAAGTTTTACAAAATGGTACTAACGATAGCAATTCCAATCATCATACAAAATGGTGTGACCAACTTTGTAGGTTTCCTTGATAATATGATGGTTGGGCAAGTGGGCACAAATCAAATGTCAGGGGTTGCGATTGTCAATCAACTCCTCTTTGTATTTAATTTGTGTATATTCGGCGCAGTATCAGGCGCAGGGATTTTTGTTTCCCAATTCTGGGGGCAAAAAAATTATGAAGGGATGCGAGATGCCTTTCGGTTCAAAATGATTGTATGTGGGATACTTACAGTCATTGGGATCAGTATATTTGCGTTATTGGGGCCACAGCTCATTAGCCTGTATTTGCATGAGGGAAATGATAGCGGACAGGTGATAGCGACGTTGAACTATGGCAAGGAATACCTTGTCATCATGCTTATTGGTCTCGTACCATTTGCTATTGGTCAGGTCTATGCGAGTACATTACGTGAGCGTGGCGAGACGATCCTGCCTATGAAGGCTGGTATTACGAGTGTGTGTGTCAATACCGTTTTAAACATCCTCCTTATTTTTGGCTATTTAGGCTTTCCAAATTTGGGAATTAAAGGGGCGGCTATTGCGACTGTTATCGCGAGAATCGTAGAATGTACGATAATTGTGACTTGGACACATTATCATAAAGAGGATAATCCTTTCGTTCAAGGTGCGTATCATAACTTTGTGGTGCCAGCCGATTTGATGAAGCAAATTATCAAAAAAGGGGCACCACTTCTAATGAATGAAGCATTGTGGGCGGCAGGAACCGCTATGCTTATGCAGTGTTACTCAGTAAGAGGATTAGAGGTTGTCGCTGGGCTTAATATTGCACAAACCATTGCCAATCTCTTTAATGTGGTATTTATTGCACTTGGAAGTGCAGTGGCAATTATTGTAGGGCCACTTTTAGGTGCTGGAAAGATGGAGGAGGCAGAAGATACTGCTTACAAGATGATTTTCTTTTCTGTGGTTTCATGCTTTGTGTTAGGGGCGTGTATGCTCGTGATTGCACCAATGTTCCCAGCAATTTATAATACTTCAGATCAGATTAAAGCATTAGCAACAGCATTTATACGTATTGGTGCTTTATGCATGCCGATCTTTGGTTTTTTACATGCAACGTATTTTACAATCCGTTCAGGTGGGAGGACATTTATTACGTTTTTATTTGATAGCGTCTTTTTATGGGTAGTTAGTGTGCCACTTGCTTTTGCATTGACACGCTATACGGGGATGCCTATCGTTGCCATCTATTTTGGATGTCAACTTGTTGATTTACTAAAGTGTGGAATCGGTTATGCGATGCTCAAGAAAGGCATCTGGATTCAGAACATTGTAGAGGATATTGATTTGGAGTCCGAACTGAGTCAATAGCATGAAGAGCAGTAATCTCTATCAAAGGGGGTTACTGCTCTTTATTTGCAAACAGGACATGAAAAGGGGGAAAACATGCATATAATAGTGTCATAGGTACTGTAGTGTACTTCAATTGGATTGAAAGTGAGGGGAAAAAAATGTTAACGATGGAGAATTTGGCACTATGGCATCGTGTGAGAACGCACCAAAAGAGCAGAGGTAGCATGCGCTATGTAGTAGGGGGAGTCCTACTTGCGACAATACTGTGTATGGTCTATTGTACGGATTGGCAGATTGGCCTAGTCTATGGCAGTAGAATTAGTGGATTATTTCAAACTCAGGTATTCTTAGCGATGGTGGGTTGCGTTGTCATTTTGCGGTTTTTACCGCACAAAGAGATTACTTGGGCAGGGGTTTTGGTTGCTTTGATGATTACCGGTGGGATAGGTATGAGAAGCGAGTCTGTAGGGACGATGCAAGTCATTTGGTTAGCTACAGTGATGAGCGTTTGTAGGGTGAGCTATTTAGCTTATGGGAGAACACGTGGGCGAGAGTGGTTTGAAAATCATAGTATCAAGAGACTTGATCATTGGCTGCGCTTTGGAAATACTGAGATGATTCAATATGTTTTGGAAGATCTTGAAGAACAAGCAGTTGAATTACATATGGATAAATTATTACTACCAATATGTTGGGCAGATCATCTAGTTGGGGGAAGCAGACAAGAACTCCTTGTCGATGCACTTTTACATCAAGAGGTGGTTTGGCAGGAAATCCCTAAGCTGTACGAACAGCTTAAGAGCTGTAAAGGGTATAGTGCACGTGTTTATTGGGAGCATTTAGCGATGAAGCTTAAAAGTGAATAGATGATACAAACACTTGGTCTGAGATCAAGTGTTTGTATTTTAAAAATATAAAATTCTAAATAAAGTATAAAAATATAATTTAATAAGTTATAATAGAGGCATGTCATATTAGTATAAGGAGCATGTTCTCATGATTCAGTCAACTTTGAAATTAGATACGATGAAAGTAAAAGTGAGTCCTTGGCAACAGAGTGCAACAGTACCCTTTTTAAGTTCTTTATCAATTATGCAAAATCATCTTGTAAGGGATTTAGATGGTGCGGACCCCTTAGATGTGGGGTATGGAACAATTGGAACTTACTACCCCTATACGCAACAAAATTTATATTCACGTGCTTTGAGTGAGACAGATGTTGAAATTGCAGTATTAGAAAATGCTTTTTTAAAGGCAATATTTGTACCAAGCTTAGGTGGCAAACTATGGTCTTTGTATGATAAAGAAGCAGAAAAAGAACTTCTTTATGTCAATGATGTGATGAGGCCAAGTAATCTTGCTGTACGAAATGCTTGGATGAGTGGTGGTGTCGAATGGAATATAGGTGTTATTGGACATTCCCCTTTCACATGTGAGCAGCTTTTCATGGGAAGTTTGGATGTGGAAGGGATGCCTGTACTCAGATTTTATGAATATGAGCGCATCCGAAAAGTAACCTATCAAATGGACTTTTTCTTACCAGAGGAATCCCACTATTTGTACTGCCGTATGCAAATTCAGAACGCTAATACAGTAGAAGTTCCCATGTATTGGTGGAGTAATATTGCTGTGCCAAAGATTGAAAACGGCAGATTAGTGGTTGGTGCAGATGAGGCATATACGTCATCTGCAGGCAGAGTCTATAAGGTAGCTGTACCAAAAGTAGCAGATGTCGATATTTCCTATCCTGCACAGATCCCACATATCGTTGATTATTTCTTTGATCTACCAAAGACTCAGCGTAAGTTCATTACACAAGTTGATGGTGAGGGATATGGTATGATCCAGACATCTACAAGTCGTCTGGAAGGGCGGAAGCTTTTTGTTTGGGGGAATAAGCCAGGTAGTGAAAGATGGCAGCGTTATCTGACTGAGGAAGCAGGTCCTTATGTAGAGATTCAAGCGGGATTGGCAAAAACACAATATGGATGTCTACCAATGCCACCAAGTAGTGAATGGGAATGGATAGAGGCCTATGGGGCAATTAATATTCCTAAAACACAGCAACAAAATGACTGGAATATACTCAAAAAAGAGGTAGGAGATACATTAGAAAGGCAGTTGCCGGAGCAGTTTTTAGAGGAACTTCTTGTTGAAACTAAGCAAACGATTGGCCATAAAGCGTGTACAGTACTCAAAAAAGGAAGTGGATTTGGTGCAATAGAAAATTTGAGGCGAAGTCTATGTGGTGAGCAACCATTATGCACACATTTAGATTTTGGAGAGGCCAAGGGGTGCTGGCGACATTTACTTGAAGAAGGTACTTTAGGGGAACAGGCAGTGCACAAAGCACCAGAATCTTACATGTTAGACAGACACTATAAGCAGCTTCTTGAGGCGGCGATCAAAAACAAAGACCAGAAGAATTGGTTGAGTTGGTACCACTTAGGAACCATGCAGTTAGTAGATGGTGATGTAGAGGGAGCAATTAGGAGCCTTGAGTATGCACTTTGCCTACAAGAATCAGCATTTATTTTACATAGTCTTGCTTTTGCTTACTATAGAGAAAATGAACAGTTCCGCTGCATAGAGGCTAGTGTCCGTGCACTAGGTCTACGATCAGATGATCTAGGTCTTGTAAAAGACTTGTTTGGGCTACTCCTTCAATGTGAAGCTTATAAAGAACTAGAAAAAGTTTCGGAGGCATTACCAGAAGTGATTCAAAGTAATACGCGTGTGAAAGCGTGCCGTATTGTTGCATTGACACATTTAAATCAGAAAGAAGCAGCTAAAGCATTGCTATATGATGGCAACTATTTAGAAGTAGAAGATATTCGAGAGGGAGATTGTATAACAGGGGAGCTCTGGGGACTGTTAGAGCCAGAAGCACCACTTCCTATGGCTTTAGATTTTAATGCAGGATTTTAAATAAAAATAGTATAAGTATTGGAGGCATACACGATGAATTTACAAGAAATGAAAATTGTAGTAAGTGATAATTCCGTTCTTATGAGAAAACGATTAAAAGAAAGCATTAAAGCGCTTGGTGTGGCGCACGTCTATGAAGCCACAGATGGACAGCAAGTGATTGCCCTTTACAAAGCACATCAGCCACAGATTGTTTTTATGGATATTATGATGCCAATTAAAACAGGGTTAGAAGCAACGCGTGAACTGATTGCATATGATCCACAAGCCTATATTGTCATTGTCACACCAAATGGTGTGCAAAATAAGCTTAAAGAAGTTTTAGAAGCAGGTGCGTCAACTTATCTGAAAAAGCCTGTTCAAGAAGAAGCTGTTCAGGAGCTTATCACACGTTATAGAGATGAAATTTTAGTTGTATGAGAAAAGTATGGCGATTCCATTAGTGAATTGTCATACTTTTTTTGCTATTAAATAGTTGAATGAATAAACGAAATGATATATAAAATATTTACACGCACAATAGGACTTGGTAATATAAAACGAGATGATGAAATTCTAATCTAGAGATGATGAAACTAAAGTGAGGATAAGCTAATGACAGCAATGAAGAAGTGGCTCATACGTGTTTTGGGTGAGCAGTGGTGTGACAAATTTGAATTTGACATGCAACCCGTAATGGGTGAGAGGGATTACTTTGAACTCGAAAACTCAAAAGGGTATGTAAAAATTGTGGCTTCAAATATGCTAGCGGCCGTAGCTGGTGTGAACTGGTATATGAAACACTATTTGAAAGGACAGATTACCTGGGAGGCAAAGCAACTTGATTTTCCAGAAGTTTGGCCCAAGATTGAAGGAACGGTGAGAAAACAGACGCCCTATCAATACAGGTATTATCTCAACTACTGTACATATGGCTACTCTATGGCTTTCTGGGATTGGGAACGTTGGGAACAGGAACTTGACTGGATGGCACTCAATGGTGTCAACTTGACACTATCGCTTGTTGGACATGAAGAAGTCTGGCGACAGACTTTAATTGAACTGGGCTACACCAATGAAGAAGCAAAAGGCTTTATTTGTGGACCTGCATTTTTACCGTGGCAGTGGATGCAAAATATAGAGGGATGGGGAAGTGGGTCTACAGACGAATGGTTCTCAAGGCGTGTGGCTCTTGGTAGACGTATTCATAAAAGAATGAGAGAATTGGGGATTACCCCTGCACTGCAAGGCTATAGTGGTATGATACCCAAGAATTTCAAGGAGAGAAGGCAGGATGCCGAGACACTAGATCAAGGTCAGTGGTGTGATCTTAATAGACCGGATTTGTTGATTCCAGGGACGAAGGTCTTTGAGGAGGTTTCAGCGATTTTCTATCGCAAGCAACAGGAAGTATTTGGTGAAGTGAGCCACTGCTACTGTACAGATCCATTTCATGAAGGTGGCAATCGTGAAGGGATCGACCTCAAAACATGTATCAAGCATATTCAACAAACCATGTGTAGACATGATGAACAAGCGATATGGGTGATACAGGCATGGGGTGGCAATCCAGATGATGCAGCGCTTGAGGTGCTTGATCCGAGCCATAGTCTGATTTTAGATTTATGGTGTGAAGCCAATCCGACGTGGAATAAGCGCAAAGCTTTTGGTGGTATTCCATGGATTTGGTGTATACTCGGAAATTTTGGTGGCAAGAATGGTTTGTATGGTAACTTAGAAGAGACAGCAAATGGCCATATACGAGCGAATCAGAACAAGGAAAGCGATCAGATGGTAGGTATTGGGATGACCATGGAGGGTATTGAAACGAATCCTATTGTATGGGATTTACTTTGTGATACAGTATGGCAGGATAGGCCTATTGAAACGTGTGAGTGGCTTAAGAGCTATGCAGAGCGGCGCTATGGGGGACGGTCCATTGACGCAGAATACGCATGGGAACTCCTTTCGCAAAGTATCTATGCTTGTACAAGAATGCAAGAGGGTGGTGTGGAAAGTATTTTCTGTGCGCGTCCAGCATGGGAGATTCAAAGTGTATCAACATGGGGGCCTAAGACGTATTACTATGCGATCGGGATAGTTCAAGAAGCGTGTAAGTCTTTATGGCATGCACATCAGCAACTTCCTCAAAGTGAGGGTTATTGCTATGATCTGGTGGATATTACAAGGCAGGGGCTTGCTGATCAGGGACGTATACAGTACCATCGTATGATGCAAACTTTTCATGTACAAGATCTTGAGACGTTTAAGATAGAAAGTAGCAGGTTCCTCGAGATGATGGATCTGATGGAACGCTTACTCGGTTGCCATGAAGCATTTTTGTTAGGTAAATATTTAGAAACTGCAAAATCACTTGCTACACATTCTGATGAAATGCACTATCTTGAATGGAATGCGAGGACATTGATTACTTTATGGGCAGATAAAAAAGGATCAGATAAACTGAGGGATTATTCACATCGCCAATGGTCTGGACTTACAGGCGGCCTTTATAAGAAACGCTGGGAGACCTTTATTCGTGAAGGTATACAAGCACTAGAAGAGAAGCGAGCGATGCAACCTATTGATTGGTATAGTATGGAGTATCACTGGACGATCAGCCAGCAGAGCTATCCCATTATACCAAGTGGCGATCTTTTAGCGGTGGTGAAGGAAATACTAGATCATTATTTCTAATACTAAACAAAAGCAGCATCAAAGGTGCTGCTTTTGTCTTGCTTGAGAAGTGAAAGTGAGTGAGGACTCTAAAAGTGGTAGGATAATCATAATCGCAGGAACGCCCACCGCGGAAACAAGACCGGTTTGAATGAATTTATTGGCGACAAAGTCAAAGCGTGAGAGGCACGTAGGCAGCTGGTGTACAAATCACCACAAGTAGTGTACAAAAAATCAAGGCACAGACAAGTAAGTTTGTAAAGAATACGGAGACGTTGGATGTTGACCACGCCTTGACATAGTTTTCTTCTTTTCATAATGCCCCCTCATAAAAAAGATTAAATGGTTTGCTATCTTGATGTTATTTCAATAGGAAATATTCTCGTATATTTAAAGTATTTGGCACAACTTAGAAATAGATACTTGCAAATAGATGAATAGGTAGTAAAATATACCAAAACAATGAGAGTATTATTAAGTTTAATTATAAAAAGTATATACTTTTGTTTAAAAGTAAAATAATATATAATAGCTAATAAATGTATATTGATAAGTAAAAGGGCTAAGTTTAACAGGTAGACATAAAAAATGTAAAAATGGAGGTAGTATATGCACCGTGAAGGAACCAGAAGAATTGATGAGATCTTAACGTTTAATGAAGCGTTTGTTGAACAAAAAGCCTATGAAGCTTATGTGACAACCAAGCACCCTAACAAAAAGATGGTAGTGCTTTCTTGTATGGATACAAGATTGACAGAGTTGTTGCCAAAGGCAATGAATCTAAGAAATGGTGATGCCAAGATTATTAAAAATGCAGGTGCAACAGTCATGCATCCTTTTGGCAGTATTATACGGAGTATTATTGTAGCAATCTATGAGTTTCAAGCAGAAGACGTAGTGGTAGTAGGCCATCACCAGTGTGGGATGAGTCATCTTGATAGTGGGAAGTTACTAGAAAAGATGAAAGGACGTGGGATAGGTACAGAAACGATCCAAACGTTGTATCATGCAGGGATTGATGTAGAAAGATGGTTGCATGGATTTGAATCCGTTGAATCTGCCATTCAGGAAAGCGTATCAATGATTCAGAACCACCCGCTCATTCCAAAAGATATCAATGTACATGGATTAATTATTGATCCCTATACAGGAAAGCTTGAACGTGTGGTAGACGGTTATAAAGCATAAAGCAAAAGAGGTAATGCGCAGCGCATTACCTCTTTTTTGATTAATTTAAAGATTTGACAGGCGTATTATATACCGTCTCATCAAATTCATTTTCTTGTTTAGCAATAATCAGTGTACATACATTGTCACCAGCAACATTGATGCCTGTACGAATCATATCTAAAATACGGTCGATTCCCATAATGAGGGCGATTCCTTCGATAGGGAGGCCTACAGTAGAAAGAACCATTGTAAGCATGACCATACCAACTCCTGGTACACCAGCTGTTCCAATTGAAGCGAGTACACCTGAGAGGATGACAAGGAGATACTGTGTCATACCAAGTTCAATGCCATAGATTTGTGCAATAAAGACAACGGCAACACCTTGCATAATAGCTGTACCATCCATATTGATCGTTGCACCTAAAGGTAATGTAAAGGAACTTACCTTCTTAGAAACTCCGAAATGTTTGTCGGAACATTCAAGTCCAAGAGGAAGTGCTGCACTTGAAGAAGCTGTAGAGAAACAAAGGTTAAATATTGGTGCAAACTTTTTAAGAAACATCATCGGACTAAGTTTTCCAATAAATAAGAGCATGCCGAAGTAAACAACAAAAAATTGAATAGCTAATGCAAGAAGGATACATGTTGCATATTTAAGTAATGGGACGATTGCTGAGAAACCAAAAGTTGCAAAGGTCGTTGCCACAAGTGCAAACACACCGTATGGTGCAAAGAGCATAACAAGTGTAACAAGTTTAAGTAAAATTTCATTAAGGCCTTCAAATACTTGTAAAACAAGGCGAGCTTTAGCACCGACAAGTGTCATGCTGAGGCCAACCATGACAGCGAAGAAAAGTACCCCGAGTACGTTATTTTCTGTGAATGCTACAAAAATATTTGTAGGAATGATATCAAGAAGCGTGTCAATAAAGTTGACAGAAGCAGTTTGAGTAACACCTTCACCTATTTGAATAAGGCTCATATCAATACCAATACCAGGTTTGATAAGCGTTGCTACAGTGAGTGCAACTGCTATCGCAATACTGGTTGTACCTGTATAGAATGCTAGCGTCTTGCCACCGATACGTCCGAGTTTTTTGATATCATCTAAAGATGCTGTCGCATAGACGATAGAAACAAAGATCAATGGCACTACGAGTAGTTTGATCGCGTTGAGGAACCCCGTACCGAGGAGCTTAAGTAGACCATCTAGCATGAGTGTCTGTTTAAAGAAGTCATTTGAAACTGTAGAAAGAAAAATACCGAATAGTGCCCCTAGAATAAGCGCAAACAGTATCTTTGTCGTTAAACTGAGTTTTTTCATAAAGTTTTCCTCCTGATGTAATATTTAAGATAAGTACAGATTAACATAAAAGCTCATTGTATACAAGTATAGTAGTATAAATGCACAAAATGAGTTTCTAGAAAATCAAAATAATAGTAAAATAGAAAAGAGTAGAAAAGGGGGAATAAAATGAATGATTTGACAAAAGGAAAACCGCTTCAGCAAATTGTCCAATTTGCAATTCCGATGATGATCGGAAATCTTGTGCAACAACTGTATAATATTGTAGATGCTATTGTAGTGGGTAAGTTTGTCGGAAGTGATGGTTTAGCAGCTGTTAGTGGAAGCTTTACTGTAATGGTTTTTTTAACATCAATTATTATAGGGCTGACTATGGGGGCTGGAGTCGTCTACGCACAATATTTTGGGGCAAAAAATGATCACAAACTCAAACAGACCATCTTAATAGGTACATTATGTATCTGTGGGGTAACAATAGTAATTGGTGTAGGAAGCTTATATGGGCTGGAGTGGATTATAAGAGGAACACAGATTCCAACAGAGATCAGGGCTATGACGCGTACGTATCTTAGCATTGTGATTTCGGGTATGATTTTTGTTTTTCTTTATAATCATGTTGCAGCGATTTTGCGTGCTATAGGAGATTCACGTACACCGCTCTATTTTTTGATACTATCAGCACTTATTAATATCGTATTAGATTTATTATTGACGGGAGTATTACATATGGGGGTACAAGGCGTCGCAGTTGCAACTTTTGCTGCACAGGGCGTATCCGCACTGTTATGCGTTGTATATGGGTGGTATAAGTTGAAGTTCTTAAGATTTACAAGAGAGGATTTGAGGTGGGACAAAACACTTTTTAGTGAAACAATGCAATATGCAGTACTGACATCTATCCAACAATCGATTATGAATTTTGGTATTTTGATGGTACAAGGATTGGTCAATAGTTTCGGAGTGACTGCCATGGCGGCATTTGGTGTTGTCAACAAAATTGATGCATTTGCCTATATGCCAGTACAAGATTTTGGAAATGCTTTTGCGACGTATGTGGCACAAAATAAAGGAGCTCATCAGTATGGTCGGATTAAAGAAGGTGTACGTTATGCAGTCTGTCTGATTACGGGATTTTGTAGTATCGTTTCTATTGTTGTATTAAGTATGGGTGAGCATCTGATTCGCCTATTTGTCAGAGCCGAGGAGCAAGCCGTCATTGAGACAGGATTAGGGTATTTGCAGATTGTTGCACCTTATTATATATTAATAGGATTTTTATTTATGTACTATGGCTACTATAGAGGAATGGGAAAAGCACAGATGTCGATTCTACTGACACTCATCTCACTAGGTACACGCGTCGCATTAGCATATGGATTGGCGGCTATGCCACAGATTGGCCTGAGTGGGGTATGGTGGGCCATTCCGATTGGGTGGGCACTTGCAGATAGCGTGGGCTGGTGGCAACAATGGAAGGGGAGTGCAAAAAGAGATATGATTAGGGACTGTTAAAACCAGACCTTACTGTGTATAATAAGAGTAAGCTTCTGAAAGAGGGGGAGAAACTATGAGTGAAACCCAAAGTTTACCTATTGCACTACTCAATGGTACCGTTGCTACTACTGATGGTATTTATGCGATTAGTAGCATTGAAGTGGAACAGATTAAAGCACTCATTAAGCAGTATGGGTTTATTTCGGCCATAGGACATGAGGCAACTGCTGCGCTAGTATCTGATGTATTAGAAATTAACATACCTTATAATCGCATCGCATTTAGCCAACAGGTCTCTCAGAAAGCAGTGGTCTTTAAGCTTAATGAGAGACCACCAGAAGGGGTGATCTTAGATCGCAAAGCTATTGAAGCGATTGGATTTACTTTCAAGATGATGGAACGATTAGAATAGGTGTTTTCAAGAACCTACACATCTAGGAGTGTAGGTTTTTTTGTAGCTTAGTGATAATGAAGTATGAAAAATATGTTGAATCAGTTATAATGAAAATCATAAAAGTAGTAGAAAGAAGGATGGATGTGAGTCAGACAACAGAAAAAGAAAAAAAGCTGTTTTTTGATGTGGTCACAGAATTACGTGTAGATGCCAAATTACATCGTATATTTGAGAATGTAACAATTAGTGACATTGCACTTAGTGAATCACAACAAATACTAGCATTTACAATAGAGAGTAATCAACTTATCCATTATCAATTTATTCACATGATGGAACAAATTTTAAAAGAAAAGATTTTTCATAGTACGCCCGTACAGATTCAGATTGCCCCACATTATGCGCTTGGTATAGACCATCAGCTAGAACATATTATTCAGGTCTATAAGGGGAGCCTTCTTTTTGAGATTCTCAAACGGAGACCATCCTTGTACCTTGCTATCAAACAAGCTAACTGGCAAGTGGAAAATGAGCAATTGGTGTTGGTACTTGAAAATAATTTTTTATGTAAAAGTCGTACCCCAGAGATTAAAAACTTTTTAACGGCTATTTTTAAAGAACGTTTTGAATTAAATCTAGCGATGGAGTTTGAGTATACACATCATGGTGATACAAGCTTACAAGATGAGAATGATGCACGCCTTAAAGCTGAAATTAATAACGTGATGCAACACCAAAAAAGTGTTGAAAGACCGAGGGCTATGGAGAATGCCCCTGCTTCAATCTCTGATGAAAGCAAGGCTGAAAATAAAAATAAATATCGACGTGCACCGCTGGATCCAGATGTATTCTATGGAAGAAGTTGTGATGGTGAACGCATGCCTATTGAAGAAATTACAGATGAAATAGGCGAAGTAGTTGTAGAAGGAAAAATCATCAACCTAGACACACGTGAAATTCGTATGGAAAAAACGATTATTATGTTTGATATTACAGATTTTACCGATACAATTACAGCAAAGGTATTTGTTAAAAATGAAGAACTTGCCGATGTACTTGGGCAACTGAAAAAGGGTGGTTTTTATCGTATAAAAGGAATGGCACTCTTTGATCAATTTGATAAAGAAATAGGAATTGCTTCTATTAAGGGAATCAAGACAATTGCCGATACAACAAAAAAGCGTATGGATAATAGCACTGAGAAAAGAGTTGAACTGCATCTGCATACGGTTATGAGTGATATGGACAGTGTGGTGGATATCGGGCAGATGGTTGCACGTGCCAAAGAGTGGGGGATGCCTGCCATTGCAATTACAGATCACGGTTGTCTGCAGGCCTTCCCAGTTGCCAATCATTGCGTTAAAAAAGATGAACCTTTTAAGGTGATTTACGGCGTGGAGGGATATTTTGTTGATGATCTTAAAGAGATAGTAGTCGGGTCAAAGAACCAGAGTTTAAAAGAACGCTATGTCGTATTTGACTTAGAAACAACAGGTTTTAGTCCCTCTTACAATAAAATTATTGAAATCGGTGCTGTGAAAGTTGAAGATGGTAAAATTATAGATAATTATAGTGTGTTTGTAAATCCTGGGGTGCCTATTCCACCCAATATTGAGCAACTCACAGGAATCAATGACCGTATGGTGGCTGATGCTGCAACTATTGAGGCTGTATTGCCGGAATTTCTGGATTTTTGCAAAGGTTGTATTATGGTAGCACATAACGCAGAATTTGATATGGGATTTATTGCAACTAATGCGACTAGATGTCAACTACCATGTGAGTTTACTGTATTGGATACAGTAGCTATTGCGCGTATTTTGATGCCTGGATTAGGTAATGCCAAGCTTAATAATATTGCCAAACATTTGGGGATTAAGTTGCTTAACCATCATCGCGCGGTAGATGATGCAGGCGCAACAGCGGAAATCTTCCTTAAATTTATTGAAATGCTTGAAGAACGTGAGATTTACACTTTAGACCAACTCAACGAAATGGGTAAAGTATCAGCAGACTATATCAAAAAAATGCCCTCCTACCATGGGATTATTCTTGTAAAAAATGAAGTCGGTAGAGTGAATCTTAACCGTCTCGTATCAGCAGCGCACATTGATTACTTTAACCGTAGGCCGCGTATGCCCAAGAGCTTAATTCAACAATACAGAGAAGGTTTGATCATTGGATCGGCTTGTGAGGCTGGTGAACTTTTCCAAGCAATTATACGTGAAAAAGAAGAAACTGAAGTTGAAAAAATTGTACAATTCTATGATTATCTAGAAATTCAACCTGTAGATAATAACGCCTTTATGTTAGCGAGTGATAAGTATGCAGCTACGACAAGACAAGACCTCATTAATTATAACAAAAGAATTGTTGAATTAGGTGAGAAATATGGTAAGCCAGTAGTGGCAACTTGTGATGTGCACTTTCTAGATCCTGAGGATGAAGTTTATCGTAGAATTATTATGGCAGGAAAAGGCTTTAAAGATGCAGATTTTCAACCTCCACTCTATCTAAGAACAACAGATGAGATGTTAGCGGAGTTTCAATATCTAGGAATGGAGAAAGCACGGGAGGTCGTTATTAAAAATACCAATTTAATTAGTGATCAAATTGAGAAAATTTCTCCAGTACTTCCTAATAAGTGTCCACCAGAAATCCCAAATTCTGATGAGGAACTACGAACAATTTGTTACAATAAGGCACATGAGATTTATGGCCCCGAATTACCAGAGGTTGTGGTAGAACGACTTGAGCGTGAGTTACATTCTATTATTTCTAATGGCTTCGCCGTAATGTATATCATTGCACAGAAGTTGGTATGGGATTCCAATGACCATGGCTATCTAGTAGGCTCAAGGGGATCCGTTGGATCTTCTTTTGCTGCTACTATGTCAGGTATTACAGAGGTTAATCCCTTAGCACCGCATTATATTTGTCCACAATGTCATTATACGGATTTTGATTCAGAACGCGTGAAGTCATATGCAGGAAGTTCAGGGTGTGATATGCCAGATGCAACATGCCCAAAATGTGGGCATGAACTTTTAAAGGAGGGGCATGATATTCCTTTCGAGACATTCCTAGGATTTAAAGGTGACAAGGAACCTGATATTGACCTTAACTTCTCTGGAGATTACCAAGCTAAAGCCCATAAATATGTAGAGGTGTTGTTTGGAGAAGGAAAAGCATTTAGAGCAGGAACAATTGGTACTATGGCTGAAAAAACGGCATTAGCCTATGTCTTTAAGTACTATCAAGAACGTGGTATTACTAAAAGAAGGGCAGAGATGCGACGTATAGCCGAAGGGTGTACGGGTGCCAAACGAACAACAGGACAGCATCCAGGGGGCATTATTGTTGTACCCCATGATAGAGAAATTTATGAATTCACGCCAATTCAAAAACCTGCAAACGATATGAATACCTCTATTATTACAACACATTATGAATATCACTCCATCGACCATAACTTGTTGAAGCTAGACATTCTTGGGCATGACGACCCAACAATGATTAGAAGGCTTGAAGATATAACAGGAATCAGTTCTCAAACAATTAGATTAGATGATAAAAATGTTATGGCACTTTTTCACGGGACGGAAGTCCTAGGGATCAAACCGAGCGATATAGGTGGGATTAAGTTAGGGTCATTAGGGGTACCAGAATTTGGAACAGATTTTGTTATTCAGATGCTTATTGATGCAAAACCTCAAAGCTTCTCGGATCTTGTACGAATTTCCGGACTTTCACATGGAACAGATGTATGGCTAGGAAATGCCCAGGCATTAATTGAAGAAGGTAAAGGAACAATTTCAACGGTTATTTGTACCCGTGATGATATTATGACGTATTTAATTAATCAAGGGGTTGAAAAGGGGCTTGCCTTCACCATCATGGAGAGTGTCCGTAAAGGTAAGGGGCTCAAACCAGAGTGGGAAGAGGAGATGCTTGCCCATGGCGTCGCAGACTGGTATATTTGGTCTTGTAAGAAAATCAAATATATGTTCCCAAAAGCGCATGCAGCAGCTTACGTTATGATGGCCTGGCGTATTGCATGGTATAAAGTATTTTATCCATTAGCATATTATACTGCCTTCTTTAGTATTAGAGCCTCAGCCTTCTCATATGAACAAATGTGTCAGGGTAAAGAACGACTTGAGTATCATATGAAGGAACTTACTAGTAAAGGAAAAGAAAATCAATCTGCAAAAGAACAAGATTCGTTAAAAGATATGCGTATTGTTCAAGAAATGTATGCAAGGGGCTTTGAATTTTTGCCTATTAATCTTGAAATAGCAGATGATAAGCGCTTTCAAATTATAGATGATAAAATTATGCCATCACTAAGTGCAATTGATGGACTGGGTGAAAAAGCCGCTGAAGCTATTGTGGTAGCAGTTAAAGAGGGACCATTTTTATCCAAAGAAGATTTTAGGAATAGATGTAAAGTAAGTAAGACTGTAACTGATAAGATGTCTGAGTTAGGCATATTAGGAGATTTGACTGAATCCAATCAACTTAGTCTCCTTGACTTCTAAGGCATGAGATAAAGAGAATTGGGAGAGTGGCGATGAACTTGTTTAAAGAATTATTTAAATTTGGTTTTTCCAATCTAGAAGAAGTTAAAGTTTACGAAGACAAAGATAAAGAAGAAAAGACTCAAAATGAATATAAGCAGATACAACAGATTTCTATTGAAGAACTACTGTATGATCGTAAATATGAGTGTCCTATCTGCGGATGTAAGTTCACTTCAAAAGCTGTTCGTAGTGGAAAGAATCGTTATATCAGATCGGATACAGATCTAAAAGCGTACTACACGCTTTTAGATCCGTCACTCTATGAGGTGATTCACTGTGGATGTGGTTATACAGGACTTTCAAGGAACTTTTACCAAGTGTCAACTGTTCAAAAACAACTCATACAGGAACAAATCTGTAAGAACTTCAAACAACCTTTTAAAGAGCAGTACCGTACCGTTGAAGATGCAGTAGTACTCTATAAATTGGCGTTACTCAATGCAATCGTTAAAAAAAGTAAAATAGGTGAGCGTGCCTATATTTGTTTAAAGATTGCATGGTTATATAGGGATTTGAAAAATGAAGAAGAAGAACGCGCTTTTATTGAAAAAGCTGTGGAGGGATTTGAACAATCTCTTGGAAAAGAACAATATCCTTTATATAATATTGATGAATATATGGTGATGTACATTATGATTGACCTTTATAGACGATTAGGAAAAAAAACAGATGCAATGCGCTACTTAAGCGCACTAATGCAATCACAAGCTTCTGAGCGTCTAAAAGATAAAGCAAGGGACCTTAAAGAATTGATTAAAGAGCTTGCATAGCACACAAAAGGAGGAATCATTCCTAGGAATGGTTCCTCCTTTTGTGTGCTTTTAATAAACTTACCTATTAAAGTCCTTTGTAGGATGCTACGGTTTTTCTAATATCATTATATAATGTAATAATAGCAGGATCTTGATGATCTACAGGTAGGAATGGAAGTCTAGGATTACCAATAGGGCAACCATCCATAGAAATAATTGTTTTACACGCACCATACATTGATGGGAAACTACATAAACGGTAGATAAGATGAGTGATTTCTCGTTGAAGTGATTCTGCCTTTTCTAGTTCTTTGCGACGGATAAGCTCTTCTAACTTGAGATAAAGTTCTGGCATTGCACCATATGTACCACCGATTCCAGCATCAGCCCCCATTAAGCGACCAGCAAGATATTGTTCATCTGGTCCATTAAAAACAATAAAGTCCTCACCACCTGCTGCTTTAAAGCGCAAAATATCATGGGATGCTTCAGAAGAGTTTTTGACACCCGCCACGCGTTCATTTTTGAGCATACGGTTAAAAAGATCCATTGAAAGGTTAAAACCAGTGAGCTGTGGAATGTTATAAATGAAGAAAGGTAGGTCTGCAGCTTCTGTAATGGTTGTCCAGTGACGATAAACCCCTTCTTCACTAGGGCGATAATAGACACATGGTACTGCAGAGGTAGCAGCAGCCCCAGCTTTTTCAGCATGATGTGCAAGGTCAGCAGCATGTTTTGAAGATGGTGTTCCTACATGAACAATGATCGCCATTTCGTGGCCAGCCTCTTCGGTAACAGCTTCCACTACACGTTTGCGTTCATCTTGGTCGAGAAGGAAACCTTCTCCTGTACTCCCACACACATAAAGGCTTTTAACACCTTTATTGATGTAATAGCGTGTTAAAGCTTTTGTAGCTTTTATATCAACTGTATCCTCTGTTGTAAATGGCGTATTAAGAGCAACTGTGACATTTCTAAAAATTGATGTATTATATTGAGACATTCTAAATCCTCCTTAATTAGATACCTATAAATTAGTGAATTGAATCTAAAGGTATCATAACACTATAAAATTTAGAAATCAACATAAAAGAAAAAAATTTTCATTTTAGAAAGTATAATTTAATTTTTTCTCATTACACTTCATGTAAATGTGTATAACAAACAATTAATTTTGGTTTTTAAAAGTATTTATGTAAATATTAACCATATAAAATAAAAATTTTTTCCAAAATGCATTGAAAAAGTTTTGTGTTATGTTATGATTAGTTTATAAGTTTTGAAAGATAATATTATTGGGAGGAAATTATGAATAAAATGACATTAGAACGGATCAAAGGTGGATTAATTGTTTCATGCCAAGCCTTAGAATCGGAACCATTACATAGTTCATACATTATGTCGCGTATGGCATATGCGGCAGCTTGTGGTGGAGCGGTAGGTATTAGAGCAAACACGGTAGAAGATATCCTCGAAATTAGAAAGACTGTAGATTTGCCGATTATCGGGATTATTAAAGCTGTATATGGAGAGAATCCTGTTTATATTACACCAACTATGAAGGAAGTAGATGCGTTGGTTGCTGTTGGTGTAGAAATCATAGCAATAGATGCTACGAAACGTGAGAGACCTGATGGCAAGACATTACAACTCTTTTTCGAAGAAGTTAGAAACAAATACCCTAATCAACTTTTTATGGCAGATTGTTCAAACTATGAAGAAGGGATAGAGGCAGCAAGATTAGGCTTCGACCTGATTGGCACAACGCTCCATGGCTATACACACTATACCAAAGGTGCAGTATTACCAAATTATGAGCTTATTAGAACTTTAGTGACTACATGTAACAAACCTGTAATTGCGGAAGGCGGAATATGGAGTCCAAATGAATTGCACGAAGCAATGGCCTGTGGTTGTTTAGCTGCGGTAGTTGGAACGGCTATTACAAGACCCATGGAAATTACGCAAAGATATGTAGCCGCACTTCCGAAGGTGGAATAATTGTATATATTATTCTAAAAGATTTTCGTGAAATATTGAAAGGATGAGGTCGCTGGCTCCATCCTTTTGTTCTATAAAATAATAAAATGAATGGAGAATATTTATGATTTATGATCATATAAAAAATATAGATAAGTACAGGGGAATCAGCCAAAATCTAGATACAGCTATTACATTTCTTGAAAAGACTGATTTGCCACACCTTCCATTAGGAAAAATACCTATTGATGGGGAGGCGGTTTTCGCTAATGTGATGTATGCAGATACAAGATGTAGCGAAGAACTTTTTTTTGAAAGCCACGAGCGCTATATTGATATCCAAATGGATCTTGAAGGTATGGAATGTATTGAAATGGGTAGAAGTGAGGGCTGCTGTGCTAAGGTATATGATGAAACATTAGATATTGCATTTCATCATGTAGATGATAGTGTGCAGTGTGTGTTAGGTTCAGGCTATTTTGTAGTATGTATGACACAGGAGCGCCACAAGCCAGGGGTAGCTGTAGAGGCACCCATGCGTATCAAAAAATGTGTGGTCAAGGTAAGGATATAGAAAGAGGTGATGATATGAAGATCGCAGCATTAGACATTGGCGGCACCATGATTAAATCAGCCGTTTGGGAAGAAGGGCAATTAGGTCCAATTACAGAGACACCTACTTTGGCAAAACGAGGTGGCGAGCATGTACTTACTACGGCAATTACCTTGCTTGAAGAAATGAGACCGTTTGAACGTATTGGAATCAGTACTGCAGGGCAGGTAGATTCACAACTTGGAATGATCCGTTATGCAAATGAGAATATACCCGGATATACAGGGATGCAGATAAAAGATAGACTAGAGGAATTATTTAGCGTACCTGTGGTTGTTCAAAATGATGTGAATGCTGCTGCTCTGGGAGAGAGTTGGCAAGGTGCAGGTGTAGGTGAGAAAGATTTTCTTTGTCTCACTTATGGAACAGGTATAGGTGGCGCTATTGTTGTGAATGGAGCTATCTACACAGGATCATCTTTTTCAGCAGGTGAGTTTGGATCGATAATTACACATGCAGAGGATAGATGCAAAGGAGATGAGATGAGTGGGTGTTATGAACGCTATGCCTCTACAAACGCATTGGTCAAAAAGGTAAAAACATATGATCCTTCCCTTGAAAATGGCCGTATGATTTTTGAACGTATTCATGAACCGACTATTCAAGCACTTATAGAAGAATGGTTATTAGAGGTTACATATGGCCTTGTTAACGTAATTCATATTTTCAACCCTTCATGCATTGTACTAGGCGGTGGCATCTTTGGGCAAACTTATGTTATAGAAAAACTTAGAGAAATGATTTATACTGATATTATGCCAAGTTTTGCACATGTACAACTTAAGCCTGCAGAACTTGGAAATACTGCAGGCTTATTAGGTGCTATAAGGATGGCACTCAAAGAATAGTGTATGATTAGAAGAGGTGTTGAAAATGGCAACATATGATTTGATGACTACAATAAGAGAGGGCTATGAGCATTATACGAAAGCAGAAAAAAAGGTGGCACAGTTTGTGCTCGAACAGCCCAAAAAAATTCTTTTTATGTCGATTTCTGATTTGGCGGATGCATGTGCTGTAGGAGATACAAGTGTCTTTAGATTTTGTAGAAGTCTTAAGTTGCAAGGGTACCAAGAATTTAAAATGAAGCTTTCATTAAGCCTTGGTAGTGAAGGGGAATCGGAAGATAACATTAATTTAGGGGAAGTGAGTTTAAAAGATCCGTTTGATATTCTGGTAAAAAAAATACTCCAAAACAATCTTAATGCAATTCATGAGACCTATTCCCTCATCGAGTCAAATACTTTTAATACGGCCATTACATATTTAGAAGAAGCACAAAATATTCATTTTTTTGGTGTGGGTGCAAGTTCTTTATCAGCAATGGTTGCAATGAACAAATTTCTACGTATTACGCCTAATGTCCATTGTATGATGGATTCTCATATGCAGGCCATGACAGCGGCGATGCTTTCAGAAAAGGATTTGGCTGTGGTGATTTCTTATTCAGGCGCAACTAAAGATACGATTCATGTGGCTAAACTAGCGAAAGAATCGGGTGCCAAAGTTGTAAGTATTACGCGCTTTGCAAAATCACCTATGACCATTCACTCGGATGTAACCATCCTATGTGGTGCCAATGAAGGACCTTTAGATGGGGGATCCACATCGGCTCAAATGAGTCAGATGTTTCTCATTGATGTGATGTATATGGAGTATTATCGTAGGAAGATTGCAAAGAGTAGTTCTAATAAACAAAAAACTGCAAGCGCAGTCATTGAGAAAATTTATTAAAATATAAACAGACATTCCCTGCTAGGGCTCTTGTGTGATACAATAGGAGCTATTGTAGGGAATTGTTGTATACATCATAAATAATATAAAAGATAAGAGGAATGTGAATGATAGAAAAACTATATGAACAGATTAGAGTAGGCAATGAGGTTAGGAAAAACCTGATTGAACTAAGAAAAGAACTCAAAGAGCCCCGTAATGCACGTGCTTTTTATTACTTACTAGATGAGGATTATAGTGTACTTTATCAGCTGCTAGGGCATGAAGATGCTAAGGTGCGTAAAAATGTGGCATTAATTATGGGCGTACTGGGAGAAGATGTCTTTGCAGAACACTTATATGAGGCCTACGAAAAAGAAGAAAAGCTTTTTGTAAAAGCAGATTATCTGGCGGCGATGAGTGAATTAGAGTATGAGCCTTACATGGAAGTGCTTCAAGAACGGCTACACTTTTTGACTAGCAATAGTTTTGATGAGGGGAGTCAAAAGCATATTCAAGAAGAGATTAGACAGCTCACAAGCATGCTGCTTTCACAAGAGCAGCCAAAGATGCATACTTTTAATGGGTATGATGTGCTCTCGGATGTGATCTTATTAACCAATAGAGAGCATCAAGACGTGACCAAGGAACAAATCACAGATGGACTGAGTAAGACATTCAATGCAGGGGTACTTGTAAGAACACAAAATATGAGAGAACTCATGCAAATTCGTACGTATACAGATATTCTATTTAAGCTTGGGAATATAGGTGCATTGCCAAATGATCCGGTAGCAGCTGCTGAGGCAATCTATAAGGGAGGGTTGGTTGCATTTCTCAATGAGCGTCATACAGATTACCCGCCGTACTATTTTAGAATTGAACTTAAGAGCAAGATGCCACTGGATAAGAAAAGTGCATTTACAAAGAAAATGGCGGCTATTTTGGAGCAGTTATCAAAAAGGGAGTTGATCAATACAACCTCTCACTATGAGTTTGAAATTCGTTTGATTGAGAATAAAGAGGGGATGTTTAATGTTGTACTTAAGCTAAATACACTAAAAGATCAACGCTTTGCTTATCGTAAACAGTCAGTTGCAGCGAGTATTGTGCCGGCGCAAGCGGCATTGATTGCAAAACTTGCAGAACCTTATCTCAAGGAAGATGCACAGGTACTTGATCCATTTTGTGGTGTTGCAACAATGTTAGTGGAACGTAATGCACTTGTACCAGCACATCCAATGTATGGGTTAGATACTTTTGGTGAAGCAATTGATAAAGCAATTGAGAATACCAATCGTGCAGATGTGCCTGTACATTTGATTAACCGTGATTTCTTTGATTTTAAACACGATTATCGTTTTGATGAGATCTTTACGAATATGCCGACGCGAGGTGGGCGTAAAAACGAAGCTGATATGGCGATGCTATATGAACGTTTCTTTAGGAAATCACTAGAAGTCTTGAAAGAAAGAGCGATCATCGTGATGTATACGAGAGATCCTAAACTGATGCTTGGTGCATTGCAGGGTAAAAAGCAGTATACCATTGTAGAAGAGTTTGCAATTACACCAAAAGAAGAAGGTATACTTTATATTATTGAAGTGAATCAGCGTATCGTAGAGTAGTAAAAAGTTGGAAGGAATAAATAACAAAAAGCTACAGCATTTGCTGTAGCTTTTTGTTATTTATTGAATTGTGATGCGAAACGCCAGGTATCCTCGCACATTTCATCAAGGGTATGTTGCGCTTCCCAGCCAAGTAGTGCTTTTGCCTTATCTGTAGAGGCGAAGCAACTTCCGATATCACCAGCACGTCTTGGTGCAATACGATGTGTAATAGTAAGGTTACTCGCTTTTTCAAAGGCGTGCATTACTTGAAACACACTATATCCGGTACCTGTACCAAGGTTGATTGCTTCAACACCTTCGTGGCCTAGTACATACTCAAGGGCTTTGAGGTGACCACTTGCTAAGTCACAAACATGAATATAATCACGTACGCCTGTACCATCTATTGTGTCATAATTGTCACCAAAGACACTGAGTTCCTTGAGTTTACCAACTGCAACTTGTGCAATATAAGGGAGGAGGTTATTTGGAATACCGTTTGGATCCTCACCGATTAGACCTGATGGGTGTGCACCAATTGGATTGAAGTAACGAAGGAGGCAAACACTCCAAGATGGATCAGCTACATGGAGGTCACTCAAAATCATCTCGATCATGAGTTTTGTACTACCATATGGATTCGTTGTACTAAGTGGCATTGTTTCAACAAAAGGAGGTTCGTTGTTCATCCCATAAACTGTGGCAGAAGAAGAAAATACAATTTTCTTACAACCGTGTGCTTTCATGGCCTCGCAAAGGAAGAAAGTTCCTGTCAAGTTGTTATGATAGTAAGTAAGTGGAATCTGTACGGACTCACCGACAGCTTTAAGTCCAGCAAAGTGAATAACAGCCTCAATATTATTTTCTTCAAATACTTTGAAGGTTGCATCGCGATCACACAGATCTACATGATAGAAGCGTGGTCTAATACCTGTAATCTGTTCAATAATATCTAGTACCTCTATCTTAGAATTGCAGAGGTTATCAAGAATAATAACGTCTTTACCTGATTCAATCAATTGGATTGTTGTATGACTACCGATATAGCCCATCCCACCTGTTACAAGAATACTCATGGCTTATTCCCCTTTTCTATGCTTTCTGAATAAGATTTTTTAAAATAGTAGTGAGTTCATCCCATTTACTTTCCATATCAGCTACTAATTTGAACTGCGTACGCGCACGATCTAGGTTGTGCTCATGACGGTGAATCTTGAAGTAATGATCTCCCTCTAAGTAGTCTGTTAAGAAGCGCATACCACATTCAAAAGTCATGATTTTTGAGCCAGTAAGTAAGGAAAGAATTTCTGTTTCATTGAAGCTTGAGCCAACACCGGAGATATAACCTTTGGCAAAGCTTTCAAAGAGCTCATTAACAACATAGATTTTACTTAAATCGATTTCATCTTCGGCACCAGAACTTGCGCCTGTACGAATACAATCGCCAAAGTCATATGCAGAAAGACCAGGCATAATTGTATCAAGGTCAATAACACAAAGGGCCTTCTGTGTCATTGAATCAACCAAAATGTTATTAATCTTGGTATCGTTATGTGTTACACGTAGAGGAAGTTCCCCTTTTTTGAGTTGGTCAACAAGTTGATAAGCATCAGCTTTGCGCGAGAGAACAAATGCAATTTCATCCTGGATAGATGCAGCACGACCAACAGCATCAGCTTCAAGTGCTTTTAAGAAGTTTTCAAAACGTACAGGTGTGTTGTGGAAATGTGGAATTGTTTCAAAAAGTGTAGAAGCATCATAGTCCGCAAGTAAAGCTTGAAACTCCCCAAATTTTTGACCACAGTCAGTGAAAACTTCTAAATTAGGTACTTGATCATATGAAATTGTCTGGTCAATAAATAGAAAACTACGCCAGAAGTTGCCTTTGTGATCAATATAAAGTGAATCACCAGATAAAGAAGGTACAATTGTTAAAATTTCTCTCTCTAAATCAACACCAGGTAGTGGTGCAAGTTTCTCATTCAAATGAGTTAAAACCCCTTCGATATTGGCCATGAGTTCTCTAGGATTTTTGAAGATATTGTGATTGATGCGTTGAAGGATATAACGTTTAGGTCCTGTAGTGGTGACAAGATACGTATCATTGATATGGCCATTGCCGGTAGGGCCAATTTCGGTAACAAGTCCATCAAATTGGAAATTAAGTGCAACAGGCATATGTGGTGATGGCCAAAGTTTTTGTGGATAGAGTCCTTGTTCTTGTAGTGCCTTAATGGCTGCAACCACTGTTGGTTTATCTTCTTTATAAGTCACACCATACCAACGATCTTGGGATTCAAGTACACGTACTGTTGCTTGGTGCTCCTTGACTAATTCATCCACTACAAATGGTAGGAAATACTCAGATTTGAGTGGGTTACTTACAGCCTCCGTTTCTAAGAAGTGGGCGAAATGTTGCTCAAGTGCACCGAAGATTGCAGGCGTAAAGCCCCAGAGATTCATTGAAACCACAGCGTCATTTGGGATAGAATGCCATGTATCTGCCTCTAGGAAAGCGACACCCTCTTCGTGGTATGCAATATGTGTACGCTCTGTTACTTTTGTAAGGTACCCAGCATTTACATCACATACGCCACGAGAAACATGACCATTTTCAGTAAGGGTATTTTGAAGTGTATACCCAACCATTGAAAATGGAGCAGGCGTTGTTTCTTTTACTGATTTGAGGAATTGGTACATTTGCTCAAATGCTGTGTAGCCGTAGAAATCATCAGCGTTGATTACTGCAAAAGGTGCATCTACTAAATCTTTTGCACATAAAACAGCATGAGCCGTTCCCCAAGGTTTTGTGCGGCCTTCTGGGAGTGTATAACCTTCAGGAAGTTTTTCT
>JBOFIR010000102.1:0-25290 GCA_051650265.1 Cellulosilyticaceae bacterium | reverse complement strand
CATTGACCTTTTCACCTAGTTGACTGAGTGCACGCTTAATACGTGATTTGACTGTACTTTGAGGTACTGCTAATATATAAGCGATTTCTTCAATCTTCATATCTTGAAAATATCTCAGCAAAATAACTGTTTTAAGCTTTATACTCAGCTGATCCACCTCTTTATACAGGCTTAGTGCCATATCGGAATCTATAGGATAACTTACGAGTAATTCTTGATAGTCTTCTAGTTGTACACATCTGTTCTTCTTTTTGAGGTGTGTGAGACATAAGTTGACCAAGATGCGATAAACCCATGGTTTCACATGACCTATACTTTTTAGGCTATAGCTTTTCTCCAAGGCACTGACGATGGTGTCTTGTACCAGATCCATGGCGATCTCTTGGTGTTTCACATAACTAAAAGCTACCCGATAAAGGCTCTGTTGATGTTCTAAAATAAAGTTTTCTATAGCTTGCCTTTTCGTGTCCAGTTGCCTTGCCCCCTTTCCATGATCTTCTTCTATACTATAAGACGTTTTATCTCCACTAAAAGGACGAAATTTATTAAAAAATTTATAAGTAAATAGCAAAAAAGAGGGTACTTTATCTGTACCCTCTCTACCTCTGACTCAAATACAATGGTGATAAATTATCACTTATCCTTGTAATTTCTCTTCCATCTTCCGAATAGCCTACCACTTCAAAATCTATGCCTTTTAATCCATCCATAAAAGCAATCCAGAGTCGTTCGCCTTCGGCCTCTATAATCTTAGCCCCTCTTGTCACAACACCATTTGTGACAGAAATCTCTTTAATCTCAGGATGCCCTATAATACCAAAATAGATAGGTAGCGCTGTCCCTTTAGTGGATGGAAAATAGGTGTAGCTGAGACCAAACTTTTGCGCAATCCTATCAATATTCATACTCAGCCCATTATAAAGATTCTTATACCCCAATAGCCCTTTTTTTACAATTGCTGTATATAAAGTTCCATATTGTTTGTTGATACAAAATACGATATCGCCTTGGTCGGTCTTTTCTTGATAAATAATCGACATTGGACAAATTTCTGGTATTGCTAATGCCTCTTCAAAGGTAAGTATGCTATTTTTTAAATATAAAGTACTTAAAACTGCTAGGGCTATTACAATGCCCACAATCCCCTTTTTATTTTTCATAATCCGTCCCCCTTATACTCTCAGACATACTTATACTACCATACCATTTCAGAGATTATTTGTCTATTTCCTACGAAAACTATTACTTTAGTTTAATTTTTACACTTAAGGCAAGGAGCGTATCACGCCTTATATGACTACCCTTTCTTTGGCAATCTATGCGCTATTTTCTTACGATTATGCCTATTGATATAAACACCTGCAACAAACCCTATTTATTTCGTCTCTATTTGATTGCGCGCGCAAATTTCTATTTGCGCGCGCAATCATTTTCACATATACTAGAACTATTAAATAAATGAGGTGATCTATGGAATTATTAAAATGGCTTTCTATTACTGACCGCTATACCAAGATGCAACTTGACCGTAAACTCACGCCTCTTGGTCTCAATAGCAGTCAATATATTTATATTTTAAGGATTTGTCGCGATCCCGGTATGACACAAGACCAGCTCCTGAGTCTGTTCTATATTCATCCTAGTAATATCACACGTTCCTTGACTCAGCTTGAAAAGCTAGGCTTTATCAAGAGAGAATCACATAAGAAAGATAAGCGTACTTACTGCCTATATCCTACAGACAAGGCACTTGAGGCAAATAGACAGATTATAGCCATATTAGGGGATTGGCACGCCTCACTACTTCAAGGGTTTACTGATCAGGAAAAAGAACTTCTTGCCACCTTACTCCATCGTGCTGGTGAGAATGCAATCGCACAACTTAGACAAGAAATCGAACAAGAAAATTAATTATCATTAAGGGGGACATCTCATGAAGCACAGTACAACTGCCAACCCTTTGGGGGTTGAAAAGATTCCAAAACTATTGAGAAACTATGCTATTCCAAGTATTATCGCCTTACTCGTCAGTTCACTCTACAATATTGTAGATCAAATTTTTATCGGTCAAGGTGTGGGGTATCTGGGCAATGCTGCTACAAATGTTGCCTATCCACTCACCACGATCTGTCTTTCCATCGCACTACTCATCGGTGTAGGAAGTGCTGCACGTTTTTCATTATCACTTGGTGCTGGTGAGAAAGAAAAAGCGACCCAAACAGTAGGTACTGCAATCTGTATGATGTTTGCAGGTGGAATCTTATATTTCATATTGATTGAACTTTTCTTGACACCGCTTCTGACACTCTTTGGGGCAACGCCTGATATTATGCCTTACGCAAAGAGTTATACGCAGATCACAGCAATCGGTATGCCCTTGCTCATCGTTACCAATGGGATGAGCAGTCTTGCAAGGGCTGATGGCAGTCCAAAATTCTCTATGATCTGTATGATTGTAGGTGCTGTCCTCAATACCATACTCAATCCTATCTTTATTTTCACACTTGATATGGGTATTACAGGTGCTGCGATTGCTACAATCATTGGCCAATTTGTTTCTTTCCTTATGGCTGTAAGTTATATCCGTCACTTCAAGCATATCCACTTGGAGAAAAAACACTTGAGATTACGTGGTACTGAAGCACTCAAAATCGCTTCTCTCGGTATGAGTAATAGCCTCAATCAATTGGCGATTACCTTAGTACAAATTGTCATGAACAACTCTCTCATTTACTATGGTACACAATCTATTTATGGTAGTGAAATTCCTCTTGCTTGCAGTGGGATCGTCATGAAAACGAATTCACTTCTGCTTGCAGTCATCATCGGGATTTCTCAAGGTTCACAACCTATAGTGAGCTTCAATTATGGGGCTCACAACTATGAGCGTGTACGTGCTACGTACAAACTTGCGTCTTGCTATAGTCTAATGATCGGAACACTTGGTTTTATTGCATTTCAGTTCTTCCCAAAACAAGTGATTTCAATATTTGGAACAGGGGATGCCCTTTATTTTGAGTTTGCTGTGAAATTTATGCGTATTGTTTTATTCATGGTCATTCTCAATGGGATGCAAATTATTTCATCTAACTTCTTTGCTGCTATTGGCAAGGCGATCAAAGGTGTCTTTCTTTCCCTTACCCGTCAGGTGCTCTTCCTGATTCCGCTTATTCTGACCCTTCCAATCTTCTTTGGAATAGACGGGATTTTATTTGCGGCGCCAATTGCCGATGGCCTTGCCTTCTGTGTCACGATGACACTTGTATTTAAGGAACTCCGCCATATGAGTCTTCTTACTACCCAGGAAATCACGGTCTCTTCACTACAAGATCATCCCCTATAATGCAAAATAAAATGAGAGAGCCACGGCTCTCTCATTTTATTTTGGGGGGTATTTATTTTTGCCAGCCTAATTCTTTGGCTTTGTCATTTACTTCTTTGATCATTGCTGAAAGCCCTTTGGTTTCATAATCTTTAAGAAGTTTATCATACATCTTATCTACTGATTCTGTTCCCATCATAATTGTCAGAAGATCATCTGCAGGTTTAATGACAAACTGATCTTTGAGTGGTGTAGATAAGTAAGTGTATCTCATATCAAATTCTGGCATTGTGCCTTCTTCTTTTGCTTCCTTGTATTTAGCCATACTCATCTCTCTATAGCCTTCAGGTGTACTTGTTGGATATGCTTCATTCCATACAGCTGGATTCCACTGAACAAGGTTATTAAGACCTTTTGTAAAGGTATACTTACTATCAAAAGCTACTAAGTCTTTCATTACCATTTTACCATCTACTACATCGTAGTCTTCGCCTTCAAATCCATAGTTGATGAGCTTTTGACCTTCTTCTGAAACAAAATAGTTATAGATCTCTAAGATTTTTGCCATCTTTGTATCATCTACATTTGAAGAAATATAAGACTCTGACCAAGATGTTCTAAATACTGAGAAGTATTTCTTACCATCTTTTCCAGGGAAAAGCTTAAGCATCTTCACATCATCCAAGATATTTTGACCTGGATAAATTTCTTGCCAGTGCTTTCCTGCATAATCATAAAGCGTTTCTGGTCCACCACCACGTAAGATCGCAACACTCTGTCCTTGAAGGAACTTATCTTGTGCTTGATCTAACTTCGTGAGTGCGATATCTTTTTCAATCACACCTTTGCTGTATAAGTCTCTTGCTAACTGGAAGTTTGCAAGTCCATCCCCTGCAAAATATGCAGGGATATATTGACCGTCCTTCTCTACCCATTTGTAATCACTACCACTGCCATCTGACATAGCAGCTGGTAAGCTATAAGTGAATAAGAGCCCATCTAATAGTGATGTTGCAGTTGCTGTCATCCCACCAATATTCTTTCCTTCTGGATCTGCTGCGATAATCTTTTGAACCATATCACTAAACTCTTCCCATGTCTCTGGTTCTTTGGTAACCCCTGCCTTTTGAGCAAGATCCCATCTGTACATCACCGTTCTATCTAATATATTCCAATAATTATCAGGATAAGTTTTTCTAGGTACACAGTAAAGTTGATTATTCACTTTAAGTGCTTCAATATCATCTGCTGCAAGGTATTCTTTGAGGTCTGGATAAGCAGACAAGTCTTCTGGTAAACCTTTGACAATCCCTTGATCGATCCAATCATGATAATATGCTGTCCCTATCGCATCAATAGAGAAAATATCTGGTAAGCTTCCTGATGCTGCCCAAAGCTGAATCTTTTGCACATAATCATCCCATGTGATGTTCATTGGCACGAACTTCACATTGAACTTATCCTCAATCGTTTTTAGGATTTTGTCGTTCGCCCCACCGCCAAGTGCCTTCTCTACATCCCAGTGTGCAATACTAATCTCCATAGGTTTCCCATTATCTTTACTGCCACTTGCTGTCCCACCTGAACTATTTGGTGTTTTGCCCCCACAGCCAGCCAGACTACTTACTACTAATACTTGTGCCATTAAAAACAGTGACCATTTTTTAATACCCCTCATTATTTTTCCCCCTCTATACTTTATGATTGAACCACCAAGATTTCCCTGGTGGCTTATTACTCTTTGACTGATCCTACCATAACACCCTTTACAAAGTGTTTTTGTACAAATGGATACACACATAAGATAGGTACTGTGGCTACAACAATCGTTGCCATCTGTACAGACTGCATATACACTTTTCCTTGATTGCCTAGCATTGCTTGTGCCTGCGTAGCAAGTTGTGTATTGAAATTGATCAGAACTTCTCTCAGATACATTTGTAGTGGCATCAGATCTTTCTTGCTGATATAAAGAAGTGCATTCCACCACTCATTCCATCTTTCTACAGAGTAGAATAAAGCAAATGTTGCCATAAATGGCGCAGAGATTGGTAGCATGACCTTGGTGAGTACTGTCAATTCATTGGCCCCGTCAATCTTAGCCGCTTCTTCAAGACTCTGTGGCAAGCTCATGAAATAGTTCTTCATGATAATCAGATAATACGTACTGATTGCCCATGGCCAAATCATAGCCCATACACTATCAACAAGTCCATAGTCTTTTACAACCAAGTAGGTTGGCACCAATCCTCCATTAAATAACATTGTAAAGAGCACTGCGCTTAATAGAAAGCGTCTCCCCACAAGATGTTTTTTGGAAAGTACATACGCCCCTGCGATTGAAAGTGTCATATTAATGATTGTACCTACTATAGTTATGAATAGTGTTACCCCTAAAGATTTGAAGAAGTAAATATCCTCCATAATCGTTTTGTACCCTGTGAAATCTACTACATAGGGTCACAAATAAGGTGTATGTGTTGCAATAGACTTGGTATTGGCAACAGATGTAATCAGTACATTATAAAATGGATAAATCGTCACTAATGCTAGCACTGTCAGGAGTGCCAACAATATGATTTCAAAGATTGAAATGGACTTAAGTCTTTTTCTTTTCATCGCGCCCTCCTCCTTAGAATACACCTTGTTCGCCAAACTTGGTGACAATCTTATTGGTAATGGTTAGTAAAATAACACCTATGACAGATTTGAATAGCCCAAGTGCTGTGGTATACCCAAAGTTACCACCTGTAACGAATGACTTTCTAAAGACATATGTATCAATCGTATCGGCTACTGAGTACACTGGTGCAGAATACAAGTTGAAGATCTGGTCAAAGTTTGCACCATTTGTCATGATCTGCCCTACTGTTAAGATAAACATGATTGCTACTGTACTTCTGATGCCCGGCCATGAGACATGGAGCATCTTCTGCCACCTATTTGCCCCATCTATACTGGCTGCTTCATACAGCCCTGGATCAATTCCCGCAAATGCTGCTAAGTAAATAATAGACTCCCAGCCGATTTCTTTCCAAATATTCGAGATCCATATAAATGGCCTAAAAGCTGTCTCTGATACAAGTGGTGCAATAGATTCCATTCCCATTGTTCCTAGTACTTGGTTAACAATACCGTTTGACGCAAAAAGATTGGTCAAAATCCCCGCTAGTACAACCCATGAGATAAAGTGTGGAAACGTAAAGACTGTTTGATAAAATTTCTTGAGTCTAGGATGCCTAATTTCATTGAGCAAAATTGCTAAGATAATTGGTACGGGGAATTGAAAAGCAACCTTCCCTAAGCTAAATACAAGTGTATTTTTGAAAGCTCTCCAAAACTCCATATCTTTGAACATCATCTCAAAGTTTTGAAATCCAACCCAGGGACTTTCCCATAACCCCATATCATATCGAAACTGTTTAAACGAAAGTACCAGCCCTCCCATTGGTAGGTAAGCAAACATAATATACCAGATGAGTACAGGTAATATAATCAGATAGAGCAAGCGATCATTTTTTATACGCTGCCATGTTTTCTGCCATTTAGTCCTACTCTGAGGCGGTAGATCTATCCTCTTTTCTTGCATCAGTTCCATTGTATTCCCCCCTATCTTTTCCTCTTTTCTTTATTATATAGGGCGTATTGGTTATTAAATATAAATAAAACTATGGTCTTTTATGTATTTTTTATTAATCTATGGAATTTTATTATATTGATATATATTTTTTACATATCTTTTTAATTGTAATTAATGTAAAATATTGTTATATATAAAATATTTATATAATTCTTTCACAAGGAGAGAGGATTCTTGGATGAAACCGCTAAAGCACTACTCCATCAAACGTCAATTTTACTTGATTTTAGTCTGTCTTTTGATTACCTGCTCCGTACTTGGTCTCGCTGTAGACCAAACCGTACAAAATCTTTTATTAGATAAAAAAATAGATTATGCCAAAACCACTGCAACTAAATTTGAATCTGAAATTAATTATCTTTATAGCCGTATATCTAATATCTACGAATATCTTCAATTAGAGAAAACCCTGGAAGATTTCTTCATTGCACCGCTTTCTTCTGAACTCATTCCGCCATTTACTGATATCCAAAGGAAGATTCTTGCATTATCTATCCTATCTCGTGATATTGCCGACATTGCACTTGTTTCAGACCAAATCTATCACTCGAATCTTTATGACCAACGTACACTCAAAACAATATCCACTGACTTAGATACCTCTTCTGCTATCAAAAGTCTGGGGATTATCACACCTTCATTTTACACACTCCCAGATACACCCTATCTCGTCTTCGCAAGAAACATGTTTGCTTTTCAAAATATGGCTTATTACCGGCAAAAGTTAGGTAGCATTGTTATTTCTATTGACCCTAATAAATCTGCTATCACTTTGCCACAGACAGAAGATCTTTCTGTCTATTTTATGTTGTTAGATAGGAACAACAATATCTATCCGTTTAACTGTGACCTACCGACAGCGCAGGGCATTGTTGACTCAAACTTTCAACTCCCTGATGCCGCATCACGCGCTAACCATACATCTATGATTGAATATGTCACTTCAGATTATATGGTTTATGCTTCTTACATCCCTGAGATGGATTGTTATGTCCTAAGTGCTGTCGATAAGCTGAAGCTATTTGATGAATTACGTAGTATGCGTCTGCTTATCATCTTCATCATTATCATGGTAAGTTTCTTCATGTATTTACTCATGAGGTTACTCCTCAACAATGTGATTAAGCCCCTTAATGACCTCTACTCTTTTATGCAGAGTATCAGAGATGGCAATCTCAGAAATCTCAAGCGCACCGTGACGCTAGAAGGCTGTACGGAAATTGTGGCCTTATGTGACTCCTTTAATAATATGCTGAGTGAAATCAATGGCCTCAACAAACAACTCTTTCAAACAACTACTCATCTCTACGAAACCGAAATAGAAAAAAGCAAAGCAGAAATCGCACATCTACGTAGCCAGATTAACCCTCATTTCCTCTACAATACGTTAGAATCCATGCGTGGTATTGCCTTAGATAACGATGTCCCTGAGATTGCTACAATCTCACTAGGCATGGGGAAAATCTTTCGTTATAGCATCAAAGGTGCGCCTACTGCACCTCTTTCAGAAGAACTTGCCATCGTTCAAGCCTATATCGCCATTCAACTCATACGTTTTGATCACAAATTTGATGTCTTCTATAGCATCAATCCTGCTACAGAAAAAATATTTGTGCCAAAGATGATCTTGCAACCACTTGTGGAAAATGCAATCTTTCATGGCTTAGAAAAGAAACTAGAAACTGGAACACTTTATATTGGTGCGACTTGCACAGATGATGGCATCCTCAAAATCACCATCCAAGATGATGGCGTAGGCATGTCACAGGAAATTCTGACAAAGCTTCAAGGCTTACTTCTTAAAGCAGATGCTATGCATACTTCTCAACATATCGGCCTTCTTAATGTCCATTATCGTATTCGCCTCGCCTATGGCATGGACTATGGCTTACAAATTGATAGTCAATCTTTATTAGGTACTAAAATCACGATTCTACTACCTTTAACCAATCAAGGAGAGGAGCTTCACTATGTATAATGTTGTTATTATTGATGATGAAAGCTTTGTAATCAAATCGCTACTTGGCGGGATCAACTGGCAAGAACTCAACCTTGAAGTCGTTGCCACTTTCTCAAGCGGTGTAGATGCGCTTGAATTTATTAAGCATCATCCTGTACATATCGTCATTACAGATATTCGTATGCCTGGTTTATCCGGGCTTGACTTATGTCACCACATACATCAGCAATACCCCTCTACTCAAATGATTATTATCAGTGGTTATGCCGACTTTACCTATGCTCAAAAAGCGATCAAATATAATGTCCTTGGCTACTGTGTAAAGCCCTTAGATTTTGAGGAGTTTACTCTGCTTTTACGCAAGGCAACTTATCAGCTCACACAAGTACAGTCACCGACTATTGATCTTATTGACGCTATTGAAAATGATGATTATGACCTGATTACACGCTCCTTGACGCAAAATGGTATGAATCCAAATGCCTTTTATACAGCAGTTTCAATCGGTACCAATCCGTTATCTCAGCTTTTTGATTGTACCCTCACGCTAAAGATCGGTGTAGGCAAATATCTGTACCTTCTGCCACAATCACTTCAAAAAGATAGCCTCGATCGCAATCACCTTGCCGACCTTGAAATTCGAGGTGTAGGTATTTTCCCACAATCAACACATGTGCAAGCTCTGAAGTCTACACTTACACAGTGCACACGTATGGCTTATCAATTTTTCTTTCTTGGTAAACCTTATGTCAATAATCATCCTTTTTCCAAGAATACTTGTATCCTATTATCAAAGATCCAAAGTGCCTTAACGAGCAATCATCTCGGTGCGATCAATCTCCTAATCTCTGAACTCTTAGCACCTACTACCTTAGAAGAAATTGATATTCGCTTGGCCTTAAAAATCTTTAACTTGTTTACGACACACTATCATGTAGAAAATGAAGATCTCTACCTTTACAATTTTGATCAGCTGACTCAAAAGTATGAGAACTTCTCTGACATGCTTGCTGCCGTGTATGAAATGGGCTGTCAGGAACTGCCTTTAGAAACACTCAGCAATACGTATAATAACAACTTCATTCATCTGCTCAAATTTATCAATCAAAACTATACCAAAGATATTACGATCCGAGAAGTTTCCGAATCACTCAACCTAAGTCCTAACTATATCAGCCAACTCTTCAAAAAAGAAACAGGCAGCACCTACACCAAGTACCTGACACAACTTCGTGTGGAAAAAGCCAAGCAACTCCTTGTTCAAAGCAATTTATCCATCAATGAGATTTGCGAGCAAGTTGGCTATAATGACTATTTCTATTTTCTCAAGATTTTTAAGAAATACGTAGGTGTCAGCCCTGGTAAATACAAAACACACATTGGCATCTCCTAACAAGATCATGATTCGTAGACAAAGAAGAGCTATCACCTACTCATTCAATCAGCAGGTGATAGCCCTTCTTATTTTATTCTTCTTCTGTATCTTGACGCCTTATAGTCTCACACATGAAATCCTGCCAGCTATGGGTCATATAAAGACTTCCCATCACCAGTGGCAGCATCACCCAAAATGCCTGGGGATAGCTGGCACTTACACCCACTAGATCACCAATCACGATGACTAAGAAACTTGCGATAATCGCAATCACTGTTTTTAAGAATAATGTCTGATGTTCTTTGATTGTGAGTCTACGCATTCCCCAGATGGTAAGGATACAGCTGATACCTAATGTAACTAATAACATCCTTTGCAGAGCCATTCGCCACATATCTGGGAGATACTTAGGAAGACTTTGTACTTCTAAATAATTTGCACGTAACGACTCCCCAAGCTTACTCCAAAACGCAAAGTCTGACCACTTATTAGGAATCAGATAAGCTGGAATCTCAAATTGGATAACCATGAGTTTGATAAGGATGGCTATCAAAACAAGGCTCCCAAAAAGCCATAAGATCCCCTTCTTCCCATGATAAAGGAACTGACTCAAATGTTTGAGTAGCTTAAAGATCCCATAACCACCCAAAAGCCACATAGGAAGATAAACGATTTGGCCAAGTACAATACTTGTAAGTGAAAGATTAACCGTCGTTGTATCCGTCAATCCATAGCGTCCTCTAAAGACTTCAACTTTCCTTAGTATATTCTCGCTATCTATCAGCTGAAGTTTAAGTTGACTGAATTTGAGTGCTTCATCACTTTGTTTGCTTGCCTGGACCATCATCACAGGTACATCTTGTGCAATCACACCACGTACACAATATTCTTTCTTATCGTAGATAAACGTCTTTCCGATGACATCGAGGCTCCCCCACAAATCATGGGCAACCTTTCGGCTTACTAAGGCCCCTTGCTCATCGCCTACTTCTACCCACTCACCACTGATCTGCCCTTGTGGAATCAAGGTACGTAGATTCCCAAAAACATAAATCAAAGCACTCTTTGCCGTTCTATCGAGACTCTCGTTCTCCAACACCACTTGTGGGATTTGTCCCCATCCCACCATGCTTGTCACTAGACGGTTCTCCTGCATATCTTCTTCTTGTTGCATTTTTTCTAGCTGATCTACCGTTAGTGTAGGCTCATGGTAACGTAATTCCACACTGGATTTTTCTCTATGTAGTTTCTGTGCGCTAGATAAACTAATGCTCCATAAGCTAAAGATCATCAGAAGCATAAGTGTATAGCCACCTAGTCGCTTAATTGACGTCCTCATTTACTTATCAGGCGTACACGATCACCTGCTCCAATCGGTTTATTTGCATCTACCACCACCTGATCGCTTGGCTGTAAACCTCCTTGTACACCGACATTCTTGCTATTTTGCTCTAGAGGTGTCACCCCCACACGCTCTACGACGAGTTCTTTGCCAAGTGTCGTCACTTGTTCACGAACAACCAGTACATATTTGCCTTGGTAATCTTCTCTCAGAGCTTCTAAAGGAACGAGACTTGGATATTTATCCGACTCTTTGCGAATCACCATTTTCCCACTCGCTCCTGGTGATCCCTGTTCTAAGTCTACAGTGATTTTTTTCTTTTCGTCTTCTCCTGGCATATTTGTAATATGCCCAATCACAGTTTGTCCCTCTACGGGTAGCTTCTCACCTGCCAAGGTAATACTCACCACATCGCCTACTGCTAATTTTTCTGCACGTTTTGCATCAATTTCTGCTTCGAAAGTATACTGCGTTTCTTCAGATACCAGCGTCATCAAAGATGTGCTTGTTGTCTGGTCTCCTTTTTTTGCAGAAACTGTATCAATTCGGCCTTTTACAGGGGACTTAATCATCCCTTTGATAGCTTTAAGTGCAAGTAATTGATCCAACTCTTTTTCTTTAACGTCAATATCAAGTTGCATCAATTCTAGACGAATATCACTTTTTTCATTTTCTTTTTCTTGATTCTCTTGTTTCTTAACAGTTTCTTGTTGTGCTTGTTCAATCTTTCTTTGAGCATCTACAAGATCCCTATCATACTTTGCTAAAGCTTGCTCTTTGTTATACTTTGCATCTTCTATAGCATTTTTTTTCAACTTTACAGCTTCTTCAGCGCGTTTCACTTTCTCTTTTTCACTTTCCAAGAGCGTGTCATCGATTTCTCCAGCTTCAAGCTTTGCGAGCTTGTCTTGTGCCTTACTATAGACCTCTTCCGCATCTTTGACATTGCGCTTCCAATCACTTTCAGTCATATCATATTCCATTTGAGCACGCTCTAGGCGTTCAATTGCTGCAGTAGCATCCCCGCCGCCTAGCATACTCAGTGCATTCCTTGCTTCATCTACGGCCTGCTGGGCACGCTTTAGAGCCTTTTCTTGCTCGTATTTTTGTTTTTCTAGATTTTTCTTTGCTTCCTCAACTGTCTCTTTCACCTTCGTGATCTGGTCCGCTAAGTTTTTTCCTGTGAAATCCTCATAGCTTTTTTGTGCTTGTAAGCGTTCTTCTTCTACTTGACGCAGTTCATCCTCAAGTCTTGCGATTTTCACATCTTCTTGTGTACTTGTTAGCACTTTATCTTCTTCAAGCCTATTCATCACCTGCATCGCTTGTGCCACAGGATCATCACTATTAGTACCTACACTATCTAGTGTGATCTGCTTCTTCTGAAGATGGAGCTTTTGAATATCTACTTGTAGCGCTTCAATCTTGTCTTGAATCTGTTCTAGATCCAGTTGAACTAGCGGTGTTCCTACTTCTACTTCATCCCCACTTTTCACAAGAACATCTTTGATTCTAAAACCTTCCTGCGCTTCTATATCTAACTCATTATTGGCCTGTAATGTACCCATCAGTTCGATTGTCTGATCAATACGTCCACCTTGTGGATTCATAACCGATACTTTAGGAATCGTTATAGAATCAGCAAGTCTTGATAAAAATGTCAGTAAAAGCATCACGATCATAAAACCTGCCAATGCCTTCATTGCCACACGTTCACGTTTTGAATTCATATCTTTTTCCTTTCTGAGCTTATTCTTTTAGTCCCGCCGTCCGTATGCCTGCTTCAAGATAAGTCTGTCCCCATAGGAAGACCAATAAGGCTGGAATCAACATAACCACTGAAGCTGCAATGGATACACCCAAGTGATCTGTCGTAATCTGCGGGAGATAGAGAGAGAGTGGCCACAAAGATTTATCTTTAATAAACGTAAGTGGCTGCTCAATCATGTTCCAGTACTCTAAAAATCCTAATACAAGCGCAGACACAATACCCGGTACACCAAGTGGAATCCCGACATAAAGGAATGTCTTGAATTGCCCTGCACCATCTATCGCTATGGCTTCAATCATCTCTTTTGGTACTGCCTTAAAAAATCTATACATAATAAATACAGGAAATGTCGAGCAGGCAGCCGGCAAGATTACCGCCCATCTCGTATCCAAAAGTTGTAGCTGATCCAGCACCAGATAGTTGGGTACCATGGTCACCTGAAACGGCATCAACATGAGTCCTATGTAAATCGTAAAAAGTACTTTCTTAAAAGGAAACTCAAACCTTGCAAACCCCCAGGCTGCAGGCATACCAAGAACCACCTGCCCTACCAATATCGGGACTACTAGACGTACCGAGTTCCAAAACATTGCAAAGAACTCTGGTGAATCTAAAAGAAGTTCCACATAGGGTACAAGGGTTGGATACTTTGGTAAAAGCGGCCAATTTGCCAAACCTTTGCTTCCACCTAATACGGGGCCAAACGCTTGATTAATCTCATCTATAGGCATCAATGCTCCAGTAAAAAGCATCCAAACAGGTAACCAAACAATGAGTGCTAACAGGGTTACTATCCCTAAATTCATGTGTTTTCTCATAAGTCGTCCTCACTTTCCCATGCTTTTTGTAAAAGCATAATCAGCAAGAAGATCACACCTGCTACAATAGTTGCTGCTGCTGAGAGCTTATCAATATCAAGTGAAGTAAACCAGTTATTAAACAAATGCTGAAGCATATACATGCTATCGTGCGGATAATCACCTGCAATCAAGTAAGCCTCTCTGAATACCTTAAATGAATTCAGTAGCGATAATACGACTATGGTAAACAAAGTTGGGATAAGCTGTGGCAATGTAATCTTCGTAAATCTTTGCCACGCATTGGCGCCATCCATATGTGCCGCTTCATAGACATGGGGTGATATGGTACTTAGGCCTGCAAGCCAAAGGACCATATTGTATCCCATATTGCGCCAAATGTAACTCGCCACCAAAATCCAAAATGCCCAGTCCGTTTTCATCCAATCTACTGGTGTTCCACCCATTGCCACAACACCTGCACTTAGTAGTCCATTCTGATGAAAAAGAATCTGCCAGAGGAGTACTACCGAAGCCACTGGAATTGCCATAGGTAATAAAAAGGTCGTTTTAAAAAGTTCACTTCTTTTTGTTAATTGATTGATCATGATTGCTAAGAGCAATGAACTGATCATCAAAATAGGAATACATACGATTGTAAACTTCAGTGTATTCACGCTTGCTAACTTAAAAGCCTCATTGTTAAAAATCGCTATGTAATTGTTAATACCTACAAACTTACCACTCATAGCCCCAAAAAATGATCTTTTGATTACATCTAGAAAAGGAATAAGGATAAAAATCCCTACTCCTATCAAACTTGGTAAAATGAAGCATAAAGCAATGCCTAGTTCACTCTTTTTTTTATTCTGCAAGGTATGCTTTGGTTCTTTGTGCCACTGCACTAGCGGCTTCTTCGGCAGTTTTAGTTCCATCGAAATACCCCTTTGTCTCTTCTATGATCATATCTAATAAAACTTCATCTTCATACGCTGGCATGCTTACTGATTTTACAATTTGGCTCACCTGCTCATATGCCTTCGCATCAGGTGATACAAACTCAATCGGTCTACCTCCTGCTGGAGACATACCAATCGCCACCATCGATCCCATACTTTGATTTGGATCACTTTGTCTGTCAAAGGCCTTTGTATTAACGACAAATCCTTCACCAAGCTCTACATTCTGTACTGTCTCAGAAAGTGCTGTTTCAACAATTCCTTTTGCAATATCTAGATTCTTGCTATTGGCATTAATACCAATAATACCTGCTGCATCAAATAGGCCTTTTCCCTGGTTACTCATGACCTTGAAGTCGCCATCATCGCGATGATTGATATATGAATAAGGCGTTGTCATATAAGTAAATCCACCCAATGGTTCCGTATGAAGTGCAGTATCTTTATAAGCCATATATTCACGAGAGAAATAGCTCATTTCATAGAGCTTATCTTCACTTACTGGTTCTGCTGCGTTATTGTCTGCTAAGGTATTAATCGCCTCCAAGAACTTGGCAAATTCACCTTCATTGATCTGGCCTTTTTCATCTAACCAAGTACTTGCACTTGCCCCATAGAACTGTTTGATCAGCATAGATGGTGTCATACTATACATCACTTTCTGCTCTGGATGTGCCTTCGCCCATGCCGCAATATCTTGTACAGATCCGGCTTCTTCTAGAAGCTGCTTATCGCCCCACATCATAGGTAATTCAAAACTTGTTGGCACCGCATAGATACCATTATCTTCTTTGTAGGCACCTACTATATTTTCTAAGAGTAGTCCTTTGTCCAGCATCGGCCCAATGATTTCCTCCATATTCCAAAGAACGCCCTTATCTCTATAAGATTCTATTGGCAGGCCATCGAGCATGAGAATATCTGGTCCTTTACCTGCAAGTAGCTCTGTATTGAGTGTACGGATTGCATCTGCTTTTGTAGCAGCTTCCCCAGATTTCATTCCTACTTGTAAGCGTACCATTACATCTGGATTCTTACGTTGGTACTCTGCTGCTGCCTGACGTATTGTCATATTCTCTTCAAGCATATAGATACTTACTTCTGTAGTTGGTCTACTCGCTACATCTGGGTTATAAGCATACTCAAGTAGTGACCCTCCCTCTACTTGATCATAGCAAAATACATAAAACTTATCGCCTACTACACTAGCACTTGCTAGACTCAAAGACGGCTTACCAAAAGAGCTCATACCTGATTCCACAATATTTTCCCATGAGCTACCACCAGCAGCTAAACGATTGATGCCTGTGTTATTGATAATATAAGTATTACCTTGTTCATCAGCAATCAGCTTAGTTCCCCACTCAAGTCCATCGTAAGCGACCAATTTCTCTTCTTTACCTGTTGCAAGATCATAAAATACAATCCCGCCACGTTGAATATCCATGATTGCAAGCTGCGTATCGCTCACTACTGTAAATTCACCATCATTTCCAGGGAACTCCATCTGTCTTTTCCCATCTGTCCCACTATATCTGGTCACGCCACCATAGTAGCTACTTACTAATAAATCTCCATTTTCTAAGACATGAATTTCAGATGGCATTCCGCCTTCTCCGAATCCTTCAAGGGAAAGCTCCACTAGACTTCCATCTTCCTTAACTTGTGCAATTGCAGACTTCATCTCGGCATCTACATAAGATACATAGTATTTTTGATCATTGCCCATCGTAATCTTAAAGTTCATCTTGCCTTCTTGCTCTAATTTTTCAAGCCAGCTTGCATCTTGCTTTTCCCATGTTTGGTAATCCTTTGTACGGTATAGAAGAGGTTTTCTCTCTTGATTGTAACCATAAAGATAAGATGCACCATCTTTTCCACTTATGTAATCTATAATACTTGTAAGTTCTTCTGGTAGCACAACAGATTTCTCCATATATCTTCCCATTGGAACTTTTTGATTATTATCAGTTGTAGCTGCCGCATTTTCTCCTATTGTGCTGCCTGTACAACCTGTCATTGTCACAGCTGTGATCCCCACCATGACTCCTGCTAATACTCTATTAAGATAATTTTTCATCAGATCCTCCTACTTACTCTTTTTATTTTCATGCCTCTATCCTAACAGTTTTATCTCTAAATAACCTCTAAAGGTGTGAATATATTTTTAAACTTAGATGCATTTTAGAGATAAAGCCTATACAATAAAGAGGTTAAGAATTATTTTGTCCAACATTGGAGGTTACTTTATGCGTATTTTACTTATTGAAGATGATACCGCGCTTTGTGATGCCATCAGCTTTCAATTACAAAGCTACGAATATACTGTAGACACTTGCCATGACGGTGAAGAGGGTCTCTTACTCATACAAAATCAAATCTATGATCTGATTATTCTTGATCGTATGCTCCCTTCTCTCAATGGCATTGACATCGTCAAAGCCATGCGTAGGCTCACTATTCATATCCCTGTGATCATGGTCACTGCACTCAATAGCATCGGCGATCGTGTCGTAGGCCTCGACGCAGGCGCTGACGACTACCTCGTCAAACCTTTTGCAATCGAAGAACTGCTTGCGCGTATACGTGCACTTTCCCGCCGCCCTACTGACTGGACTAATGAGCAGACGCTTCGCGCTGGCAATACCACCTTGGATATCAGCAATGCCAAGCTGATTGGTCCCTCATCACAGTGCACACTCTCCAAGCGTGAAGCCTCACTGTTTGAGACTTTCTTCAAACAATACGGACAGACGCTCCCACGCGCACTGCTTCTTACCCGTGTTTGGGGCCCTGACTATGATGTGGAAGATGGCAACCTTGATAACTACATCCATTTTCTTAGACGGCGTCTTCGCACCATTCACAGCAATCTTGAAGTCAAGACGATTCGTGGTGTCGGTTATATTCTTGAGGTTACCCATGCTTAAAGAACTACGTCGTAACCTTACCCTCCTCAGTACTGTGATTACAGGCACGATCCTCAGTATCGTCTGTCTCATTGCGCTCCAAATTTCTGAGCACCAGGTCAGTAGCCGTAATCGTCTTGCTTTTGAGAACCATCTCACCACGATCGCTTATCAACTTCAGCATAACCAAGTGATCAAGAATTCCTGGCTTGGCCAACTTGAAGTGGACTATGATCTCCTGATTGCGATTGAAGACAACGGCTCCCCATTTCTTTTTCGCGGGGCATGGAACCCGCTTACACCACGACAAGAACTTTTTAAAAAAGCGCATAACACTGGGTTATATACCCATTACTTTAATCTAGAGGGTGAAGCAACTTCCTTGCTCAATATTTCCAAAGTTTTTTTCCAAATTCAAGGTGCCTATGGGGAATATTATAGAGCTGGACTTGCTATTGTCCCCTCTCAAAAAGGAAGTTATAGCTTGATCCTTCTTCAAGATATGCGTGAAGAAACTGCACATATTATCTATACGAGATGCCTCTTTATCTCCTTGAGTTTACTAGGCATTATACTCCTTGCTTTTTTTAGCTATTGGTTCTCCGGACGTGCCATCCGCCCAATCGAAGAAGCCCAGTGGCAACAAAAAGAGTTTATCGCCGCTGCCTCTCATGAACTGAAGGCACCTCTTGCGGTGATCCAAAGCAATACCTCCGCGCTCTGCTATAGCAGTGGTGAAGACCAGCTTCGCTTTTCGGGTAATATTCAAAAAGAATGTAGCAGACTTGCACGGCTAGTAGATGATCTCCTCCTTCTCGCCACTATTGATGCCAATACCTGGACGATCGCGCCTAGCCCTGTAGAGCTAGATAGTCTCCTCATCAATCTACTCGATAACTTTTTACCACTTGCTCACAAAAAGCATCAGTCCTTAGAACTTTTGCTACCTGATGACCTACTTCTGCCTATTCTCTGTGATGAACAACGGATGACTCAGGCGATCTCCGTACTCCTTGATAATGCCCTCTATTATGTTCCAGAATATGGGCATATTCAAATTACCTTAGCTTCTATCACGACGCACCTCATCATCCAAGTAATCGATCATGGGCCAGGTATTGATTTAGCACATCAAGCTCACATTTTTGACCGTTTTTATAAAGTAGATGCCTCTCGTAAAGATAAAAATCACTATGGTCTTGGTCTTAGTATCGCCCAAGATATTATCCGGCTTCACCATGGCACACTCTCACTCACAGATACCCCTGGTGGTGGCTGTACATTTACCCTCAAACTGCCAAAACAGGCGTTAAAGGATTAGTCCTTTAACGCCTGTTTTTTAACATTCGATCTTATAAAACTTATCTGTGGTTGCAGATTCTCTTGCATATAAGCACATAAGTGCACTAGTGATTCCTGCACTAAGTGGTGCCTCTGACTTGCCAGTTCCCTTCATGACTTCTACGAAGTTTTCACAAAGTGCACGGTCCCCTCCGAAGTGGTTAAGCCCTTGTGTGTTCATCTCATAAGTCTCTACCACACCAGAAACGTGTGAGTATACTTTGATGACTGCTGTATTAAAGTCAAACTCTAATGTACCTTTGTAACCAATTAATCTTGCCCCACGTTTGCCTGCAGCTTTTCTTACTACAAAATTCTGTGTATATACTGTATGCATCCCTGTTTCATAACGTGTAAGAATGCTTGCACTATCATGGTTACCTGTATCTTTAGCAAATGCACAGCCTTCGCCATCTGTCGCATCTTGATAGTCATGTCTAATCTTAAACGGACTCTCAGGACATGTCTTATATTCATCACATGTGTTACATGTCACACCAGGCTCCTTGTCTCCTTTAAATACTTGCTTTGATTCCATCGCACAAATTGCTACTGGCTTAATACCAAGAAGATAGTTAATATAATCTAGGTCGTGTGTACTCTTTTGTAAGAATAGTCCCCCTGTCAAAGAGTCATCACGGTACCAGTTATGGTAGTATACTCTACCATAGTTCACATTATTAACTGCCTCTACATGCTCGATACGACCAAGTTTCCCACTATCTATAATTTCTTTTACCTTTTTGCAAATTGGTGTGACTCTAAGAGGGAATGACACAACTGCCTCTGCAGTGTATGTTGTACTTGCCTCTTGTAGCCTTTGGATTTGATCTAGACTAATTGCTACTGGCTTCTCCAAAAACATTGGAATATTATACTTCATGACTTGGATGGCAATATCCGTATGACTTGCACATGGCGTTCCTACTACTATCCCATCTAGATTCTCCGCTGTTAACATCTCATCGACATCATCATAGAATCTTACCTCATCTGCATTGTACCCAATACGATTGATTCTTTCTTTTGCCGCTTCTACTTGAGGATCACATACACAAGTAAGGTTAACCCCCATCTCATACTGATTAAAATTTAATAGTACATATTCTGCTCTTAATCCAAATCCGATAACACCTATATTCATTATTTTTCTCTCCTATCCTTTTATCCCCGAAGAGGCAATACTTGCCTTGATTTGTTTTGAAAAACTAATGGTGAGTAAAAGTACTGGTATAATCGTTAGTACTGATAGTCCCATGATAAAATTCTGTTTGACACTCTTATTTTGTGATAAATTGTAGAGGGCTACATTGAGTGTCCATAAGTTCTGCCGTTCAGTCACCATCCATGCCCAGAAGAAGTCACTCCAGTTAGAGAGAAACGTCTGCAAAGCGATAATAGAGATAATTGGCTTAGACAACGGCATACAGATCTTAGTGAACGTATAAAAATGTGAGGCCCCATCAATCCGTGCTGCTTCAAATAAGCTATTAGGGATGCGATCAAAAAATCCTTTATACAGATACACAAAGAACCCATACGGTAATAAGTGTGGTACGAGCAACGCCCAATAATTATCATAAAATCCCATACGTTTGAACATAGTAAACTGCGGAATCATCACTGATACAAAAGGAATCATTGTTGTTCCTAAGAAAAATAATAACCAAAATTGTGATGCCTTCTTGCTCAGCATTCTTGAAAGTGGAAATGCTGTAATGGCACCAAGCACAATCTGCGTCACAACTGCCCATGTCACTACAATAAAGGTATTTACGATAAATACAAGAAAACTATACTTTGATACCATCTCATTTTTAGGATAGACCCATGATGGCAGTTGGAAGTAGTACTTAAAGCTTTCTATCAATAATAAGTTATTGCGCTTGATCTGTGTGCCTGTGAGCACACCGTTTGTCTCATACTTTCCTGATAGATTACTTGCTACTTTCTCATAGATCTCTCCTACTTGTTCTCCCTCTACATTCTTGCCTTGTTCAATGCCCTCTAAATCGAATTGGTACCCTAACCGCTCAGATGCACGTGTATAGCGGTCTTCATATAATAATACCTTCTTACTCATACTCCCATTGGCATAAATCCCTGTATCTTTCTCTAAGTCCAGATACATACGATGGGCTCTTGCATAAAAAATATTCTTTCCATGCATTGTTCCTATGAATTTGACTTCAAAGATCGCGTCTCTTGAGAGTTCGTAAACTGAAGAAAACATCGCAAGAATTTGATCTTGCTGAATCTTATCTTTCAATTCATCTGCCCCTAGGTGATCAAAAGCTGAATAATCCATTTCTATTGTTAAACTTTGAGCTGCATCCGGAAGTAACTTAGGTGGTATATCATAAATTTTGATATTATCCTTCATTGAATTGCTGATAATATAAATCAAAGGATATAAAATCAACACTGCAAAAATCGTAGATACAATATATGCTGTAATCGTTAAACTGGATTTCTTCATCTTTTTCCCCCTTAGTCTGCCTCAGACTGATCAAGCTTCATCTGGACGATTGTTAATACCCCAATGACTAGAAACAATATACAAGCTGCAGCCGTCGATTTGCCATAAGATAAATCTTTATTCACCATATCATAGATGTAGATTCCCATGGATGTTGATACCCCACTTGGGCCACCTCCTGTATATTGATACGGTAAATCCAAAATCTGCATGGTAGATATCGTTGCAAGAACAAGCTGAATCACCACAATAAACTTGATGTTAGGTAATGTGATGTAGCGGATTTTTTGCCAACCACTACAGCCATCAATTTGACTGGCTTCATAGATATCCGCTGATATCCCCTGAATCGCTGCCAAATAGAGTAATACCCCTACGCCACCGCCTATAATTCCAGGGAATACAATGGCGAACTTAGTAAGTTCAGGATTACTCAGCCACAGTTGGGGTTCCATCCCAAAGATTTTAATCACCTGGTTTGCAAGCCCATAATCAGGATGCCAAATCCACTTCCATATGATGACATTGATAGAGATTGGAATGAGTGCCGTGACGAGGTATACTGTTGAAAAAAACTTCTTACCTTTTACAATCTCATTTAAAAAGATTGCCTGAATCAAAGGAATAAAAAAAACGAGTCCTATATGTAGTAATAAGAAAATAAAGGTATTGCGCCATGCTTCCCAATAAAACCCTGATGCAAATATGTTTTTATAGTTCTGTAAACCAACAAACTTTCCCGGTGAATTTACTGGATCATAATTAAACAAAGACATATAAAAGGACTGTAGCATTGGATAATAACGTAACCACACTGTAAAAATAATACCTGGTAACAAAAAAAGTGTTGCAGCTATCAAATCTTTTCGCTTCAAATAACCTATTTTTTTCATCGTATTCCTCCTCTATTGATTCCAATCTCTATTTTAAAATTATATAATTAATTCATTTTTATTTTAATGCCATATTTTTAAGAAAAAAGTACTGCATTTTAAGGTATAATACTCTCAGACTCAATTTATATTAATTTAAGGCACCTTTTTTATAATTTTCTGTCTTATTTTTTTATTCAAAATACTTTATAATAATGTTATTAAATCCAAGGAGGTACGTTATGTTTAAAAAAGTAACCGCTCTTTTAACAGCAACACTCATGGCAACTATGGCTCTTACAGGATGTGCTTCAAATACACCTACTCAACCATCTACTAATTCTAACAACACATCTTCTACCACTACTCCTGCTGAACCTACATCAGAACCTACAGTATCCGATACCAATCAACCTGTCACATTGACACTTTGGGTAACAACAAGGGAGCAAGATGATGTTTCTGAGAGCATTGAAGAAGAATTTTTAAGTCAATATCCTCATATTACGCTCAATAAGGTAATCAAAGAGGGCGATCCTGGTAATGAATTTTATCAAGCTGTTGCCGCAGGCAATGCACCAGATGTTGTCTCTACCTCTTTTACAATGATGGACAAATATATTAATGCAGGTATTTTGGAACCGCTTAATACATACTTTGATACTTGGAGTGAAAAAAACAGCTACAGCCCTATTTATTTAGAACGCTTTACTAAAAATGATAATATTTACGGTATTGCACATTTTTCAAGTAGCTTTTATCTAGGTTATAACAAAAATCTCTTTGCAGAAGCTGGCATTACATCAGCACCTACAAACTGGGATGAAGCATTTGCTGCTGCTCAAAAACTTACAGTTCCAGATAAGCAACAATATGGCTATGGCGTTCTTTCTTCTCAATGGACTGAATGGTTTTTCCAGTACTATGTATGGCAAGCTGGTGGTGATTTAACCAAACAAAATCCAGATGGCACACTTGAACTTACCTTTACAGATCCTGCCGTAATCAAAGCAGCAGAGTATTACCAAAAGCTTCGTCGTGAAAAGGTTATGCAATCCGATCTTACCCTTACATTTGACGACATGATTCAGCAGTTTGCACAAGGTAAAATTGCCATGATGCCATTTGCCGGAGACTGGGTATCTTGGGCAACCGCTCTTGGTGCTGATCCTGATAATATCGGACTCGCACTACTTCCTGCTGGTCCATCTGGCCAATCTGTGACAACAGATATCGGTGCTTGCTACGTTATCAATGCCACAACTTCTCAAGCACAAAAAGATGCTGCTTGGAAATATATCGAATATTATACCTCCCGTGAAGTTCTTGAAAAGAAACTCAAAAACCTAGAAAGTAAAGGTGCAGTCAATCCTATGAACTATCCTTATACAGATTTTGATATCTCTTCTGTTACTTCAATGAATCCAGAGTATAGTGAAGTAATCGAAGCTGCTAGAGGTGGTCGTCTTGAATTCTACGGTAAAGATATCGTTGGTACGTATGTAGACCGTGTGGTTCAAAAACTTCTTGCAGATCCAAATGCAGATCCATTAGTTGAGTTCACTGCTGCGCAAGAAGCTGCACAAAAAGAAGTTGTTAATGACTTCAATCAAAGTATGTTAGATAACAAATAACATTTTATAGCCAAAAGATACTTCTATCCTCCCCCTTGTATAGAAGTATCTTTTTATTTGTTTTTCAAAATGTTATAATACATATAAATATTTTACAAAAGTTCAGGAGTATCTTATGATTAAGGTCATTCGTAAAGTAAGTGTTTTTAAACGGCTCATCATTTCTTTTTTAGTACTGATTACCTTACCTACATTAGCTATTACAGCTATTACCTACAATACCTATACAGGGGAGATAGAGAAAAATATTTCTACCCTTCTTTCTTATACCAATCACAATGTCGCACAATCCCTCGCGCGTCAAATGCAATACTACGAGAATTTAGTCTACACGCTCTACTTAGATGAAGAACTCATCCAGCTCCTTCTTGATTCAACTTCATCTACACTTACACCCTCTGATCAAGAGGATATCAAAAAACAGATTAACCATAAACTTTATTCCTACATACCGCTTGCCGTTAATAGTATTTTTAATCTGCAGATTGTAACCCCCTCTGACCAATTTACCCAGATTTCAATGCAATCAGACTTAAAAGGAGGCTATCTTCCTGATCCAAATGCCTTTGTTAACTCAACCTACTATACACGTACGCTAGCATTTAAGGGTCACCCTATTTGGTTTAATACGACCAATGAGTCCACACTTTTTTACAAACAAGCACCACCTCAGAGACCTATTGCTGATTCTTTGTTATTAATGCAATCTATTCCAAACTACCATATTCAAGATTCTTTAGGTGTTATTATCATGAATATCTATCTCAAAGAACTTATCGGCGGCATTGATCTTTCTCTTATGAATCGTAGTGGTCACCTCGTTCTCGTTGGGCCTGGGGGCACTATGGCTTCTATTAATGCTAACCTCAAAGGCCCAATACCTACAAAT
>JBOFIR010000101.1:0-12127 GCA_051650265.1 Cellulosilyticaceae bacterium | reverse complement strand
CAAGTTTTTTTAATTTTTTCTTGCTTGAAACCATATTTCTACATAACCATCTAATTCTTTTTTAATACATTTCACCTGTACCCTCACATAAAAGCTAAATTGAAATGTCTCTATTGCCTGAATCTCTCCTGGTTTTACTATATAGACAGCGCTTGATAGGATTTGTGACTCTTTATTAGGACTAATCATTACACTGACTTCTATTGGTTGTGTTGTATTATTTTTGACGAAATAAGTATAATTAAGATATTGTCCACAAGTAACCCATTCCGAACAAACCATTGCCCCCACACACATCAGATTTTGATAACATTGATAAAGACTAGGATCTTTGACCATATCCTCGTAATTGAGTGTAATTGGCCAACACTCCTGTTCTTTCGCAAATGCCTTATAGCCTAATTCATCTTTTTCTGCAAATAGATAAATTACATAGTAACCATTTGTACTTTGTGGTGGTATCAATTGCGTCAAATTCCATTCATACCAGCCATCCCCTTCTACCAAACAACTCACCGATTCATGCAGTTTGATATACTCTAAATATTGAGTATCTCTTAGATAAGATACCTCACAAAATGTGGCATAAATCCTAAGAGGCAAATCCTGATCACACTGTTTCATATGATAAATCTTAAGACTCAATTCCTTCCCCTTATCTTTTACAAATGGCTCCTCCACCCTAAATATGAGTTGTGCAACACCTTCCACCCCATAACAAAGATCACCAATATATAATTCCGCATTATAGATCAGCACCCCATTATATAAGTTATAGTTTTCAACTCTCGCAGGATAAAACGTTGTTTGTTCCACTTTTACGCCTCCTTTGCAAAACCTATTACATTATATGTAGACAACTTAAAATTGGTCATAAAAACATACAACAGCTCAACCACTTTTTATAATTTTCTTGTCAGTTAAACACCTTTAAAGAAACCTTCTCCTATGGCAAATAAAAGCACTGATTAGTATTACAGAAAAGTAACGTTAATCAGTGCTTTCTACGTTGATTCTATTTCATAGTATAACTCTTACAAAATTAAGGTGTTGGAACAGCATTTGCGGTTGTTTTTTCGTGAGGTACCTCAATACATGCAAGTTTATTTGAAAGGTGAGAGCTCTAATCGGATAAAGAACCCTTGTGGATGCTGACAAACTGGACATGCCTGTGGTGCACCTTTTCCTTTATGGATGTGCCCACAGTTAAGACAAAGCCACTCTACCTCTTGCTCATCATTGAAAAGTTTATTTTGATCAATCAGATCTGCAAATTGACCAAAACGGTCTCCATGAGTCTTCTCAATAGCTCCTATACTCGTAAATGAATACGCAATAGCTGGAAATCCTTCCTCCTCTGCAACCTTAGCAAAAGTTGCATACTCTTGATCATGCTCTTGATACTCATTGTGCTGCGCTGCACGCATCAAATCAACGATATTGTTGCTAATATCTACTGGGTAACACCCATCCACACAAATATTTTCACTTGCAACTTGTTTAAGATGGTTATAAAAAACCTTTGCATGTGCTCTTTCTTGATCTGCTGTATATTCAAAAATAGCTTGAATGACATGAAGTTTGTTATTCTTAGCTTGTCCTGCAGCAAATAAATAGCGGTTGCGCGCTTGAGACTCACCAGCAAATGCACGCATCAAATTCTCCTTCGTTTTACTTTCATTAAAGTTCATTCTATTCACCTCCATAGTTACCTAAGTATATGTATTTTTAGTTTTTTTATTCTTATATATATATACATACTTATTCACTATGCATACCTCATCTCTAATACACGAGATGGGTCATCCTGAATATACTGTATAAAATGCTCTATTAGGAGGTTCTTCCATGTTAACTGATTCTTATAATCGTCATGCCCTCGTAACATATATCGTAGACGGTGATACTTTTGATGCCCAGGTTGACTTAGGCTTTCACGTCTTTATACAACAACGTTTTCGCATACTTGGTATTAATGCACCTGAACTCAAAGGTGCTACAAAAATTGCTGGCAATGCCGCTAAAGACTATTTAGCTAGTCTGATCCTGAATAAACAAGTGATGATCCATTCTATCAAAACAGATGGCTTTAGACGTTATCTTGCAGATATTTATGTTACAATAGATGACCAGCAATATAGTGTCGCACAATTGATGTTATCCCATAACTATGCTGTGCCTTATTAAGCGTTATATAAGCTTTATAAAAATTAAGCGAAATTTTCTTACATCTTTATATTGCCTACTCACCTATAATCTAAGATAATAAATTTAGAAAGAATTATATTAAGCAAAATCAAAGGAGATGACAGTATGAGTTTTTTTTCAAGATTAGGTAACATCATCAGTGGCAAAGCCAACAAAGTACTCGACCAAGTAGAGGATCCAATGGAACAACTTGACCTTGCGATCCGTAAGCGTGAAGAAGCAATCAGCAAAGCAAAACTCGAAAGTGCTTCTTTCATTGGTTCTATTTCTCAAAAGAAAAATGAGGCAGAGGCCCTCAAGCAAAAAATCACACAATACGAAGATGGTATCCGTAAAGCACTTGCAGCGCAAGATGAAGAAAAAGCAACAACTTTCCTTATAAAGAAAAAAGAGCTTGATCAAGAACTTCAAAACATGCTCGCAACACTTCAAACACTTCAAGCTTCTGCTGACAAAGTAAAGACAAGTGTGCAAGCGCTTGAAAAAGAAGCTAATAACCTCAAGACTAAAAAAGCTGAACTCAAAGCAAGATATAGCACAGCTAAAGCACAAAGCAAAGTCAACGAGATCCTCACAGAAGTGAATAAAGAAAGTCACATCTCAGTATCAGATATCGAACAAAAAGTAAAAGATGCTGAAAACTACGCACAAGGCTTAGAAGCTTTCAAAACAACTAACCCTGATGACGAGCTCAGCAGCTACCTCAAAGATACACCACCAAGCAATATCAAAGATGAATTAGATCAATATAGATAAATCAATAGAGATAATAATGATGGGAGATTAGCATGAACAAAATTAAAGCATTCACAGATAGTGAGCGTCAGCAATATAGTCCACTCTATGTGGACCTCATTATGAATATGGAAGAGATCCGTCCCTTCCTATCTGACGAAGAGCTTCAAAGTCGCTTCTTCACACGTAAGGTACACCAAATCAAAGCTTACCTTGATGCGCTCGACCAGGCAGATCAGCAGGCAGAAGGTGGCGGCCTCTTGGAATTTCTCAAAAGTGATGATAAGTACAAAGATGAGGTGCTCAAATTCAAAGCAACACTCTCTGACGATCTTACCAAACTTCAGAAGTGCCATCAGTGCCACTGCTCCAAATGCACAGCTACTTGTCCATTTAAATCTTGCCACTATTGTAGCTACAACAACCACGTAGTAGGCTGTGACCAGCAACGCTATACAGTGACTACAGGTCACCCATCTATCACACTCTACTCAAATGATGAAGACCGCGATGTGCACTTTAGAACAATCGGGCTCCTCAAAGATGATTTTTCAGACAAACAATATATCTACTTAGTGGAAACAACTAACAAAGAGAACCAACATATTCTTGAATACAGAAAATACGTAGATGGTACAAAGGACTACTTACCTATCGATGAAGAACTCTTAGACAAAGTCTATGATCTCTTTGTAGGATTTAATTGTTATGAATAGGCGACGATACTATCCTATCAGATGCCTCTTTATGGTCTTTGTTGCTTTCTTTTTGCTTCATGCAACCGCCCCTGAATACTTCAATTTAGAAGCAAAACCAAAGTCTTCTAGTAGTTCAAGATCCTCTAGTAGTTCCAAATCTTCTAGTCGCCCTAAATCTACAAGTAAGTCTTCTGGCAAAGTCAGTTCAGGTAACTTTAGTTCCAAGAAAGATACCTCAACAACGACTACTAAACCAAAGTCCTCTAGTACCACTGACAAAGTTCAATCTGGAAGCTTTAGTACCAAGAAAGATTCAACCTCTGATACAAAAACAACAAATACTTCAGATAAAGTGAATTCTGGAAACTTTAGTACAAGTAAAAAGAATCCAAGCAAAGATACCTATACCAACTCTTCTTCAGGTACGAATTGGAATGTTCCTATTCCAAGATTCTCTACTGGCGGATTCAATAGTTGGTACTATCGTATGCCTATTGTCCGCTACGTCTCCCCAGGTGTTGTGATCGCAATCGTGATCATCATTATCTTATTTGCAATGTATTGGTACTGGCGACGCAGACTGTAACAAAAGTGTATGTCGTTCACCTCTTGGTTCATGTTGTAGTAAAATGCTTTAAAGTAATATTTTACTACAACAGATAAAAGTCCCTACAATATTTATTGTAAGGACTTTTTATTTATTGAAATGTATAAGCACCAATTTGTTCTACTAAAGCATTTGCACGGAATATGGCATTTAATAGATTATATTGTACTTCACGGTCTGTTATCGTAAGAAATTGCTCTGCTTTATTTGCTATAAAACTAAGATAAGAAGCAATTGTAAATAATGAACGTAAAGTATCATACTGGGGCGCAGATGTATTATTGAACTCTGGTAATTGTTTGAATTTTGACTGAATCTCTTCAAGTTGCCCTTTATAAACAGCAATCTGACTTTTATAGTTTGCTGTAAGTACCTCATCCCCTTGATTGATATAAGCATTTTTTGTAATGAGGTTAATTTGTTTTCTAATATTACTTATAGAGTCTATCGTCTTTTTTGTTTCGGCATCTAGCGAGACTATACTTTGTGCAAAGATTTGCTTACTACTTAATACTGCACATAAAACAATACTTAAAATAATTACTTTTTTAAATTTGTATTTTAGCATATTGATTACCTCTTTTTACCCAATTAAAATCTAGTATACGTAAAAAAGATAAATTTATTCTTTATACATAAAAAGGAGGCAATTTGCCTCCTTTCAATATACTATATAGTAAAAATATGATCTAATAACATTGCCACTTGTTCACGTGTCACAGGTTCTTTAGGACCTAAGTACTCACGTTTCTTAAGTTGCAATAGATCTCCTTCATAAATTACTTTAACTGCCTCTTTTGCATACAAGCTCACATATTTTTCATCTTTAAATACCCCATACGGTCTACGTGGTACAACCTGAATGCCTAGTTGACTCAGTACGCGCCACAAGATCACAGAGATTTCCTCTAAAGTGATCGGTTTATTCGCACCAAATGACCCGTCAGGGCGTCCTTTGACAATGCCACGTGCGTAGAGATTTTGAACCGCATCTGCATACCATGCATCTGGTGCTATATCCAGAAGATTAGGTTTGACACTACAGCCACCTAGCCCAAAAGCCCTTGCAATCACCACAGCAAACTCTGCACGTGTTATCGCACTTTTGGGTCTAAAGCTACCATCCTCATAACCTAAAAAAATCCCCATCTTACTCATACGATAGATCACATCTGCTGCGCCATTATTATGAATATCCGAAAAAGTCTCTTGTTCCTGCTGTTTACTTAGTCCAATTTCCTTATGCATCATTCTCACAAATTTAATTTGGTTTTGACGTTCTAATCCTAATTCACCGATCATCTTATCTCACCTCGACAGTACAGTCTTCTTTAATAAGATTATCGAAAAAAAACATGAAAAAATCTAGTACTAAACTGAACTTTCCAAAAATAGGGACAAAAGTCCCTCCTTATCTAATCACAAACTGATTTTTACCTTTTTTCTTTGCAGTATAGAGAATCTGATCCGTCTCGTCATAGTTCTCCAAGTAATCCTTATCAAAATCGACTTGCTTAGCCCCTACACTAATTGTCAGTGACGGTTCTAACTGTAACTGACTCAGATGCAAAAAGATCCCTTCAAGTACTAGTTTAAGGTCTGTATCTATGGAAATGAGCCCTACAAATTCATCTCCCCCAATTCTAAAGAAAGTTCCCTCTTTTACTTGTCCTAATACAGCACCAAGTTCTTGTAAGTACATATCACCAGTTGCATGTCCCTTCTCATTATTGATCTCTCTTAAATTATCTAGATCAATGAGTGCCACATAATGAGGAATTTCTTGTTCATAAAGATGTTTGACAGCACTTTTGAGTTTTCTACGATTGTAAAGTTTGGTGAGTTCATCCGACTCAGACTTTTTGACAAACTTAATTTCCTCCGTCACATCTCTTGCAATACACAAGATTCCACCATCAATTCGCTCTTTAAATACTCTGAAATAATGGGTCCCCATACGTTCCATACCATAATAATGTCCTTTTTCCAAGGCGATACGATCTCCCTCTAGGCATGGTAGGTAGAGCTCATTTGGCAAAAGCTTTTCCTCCATCAAATCCCGATCTGTTTTACCTATGAGATAGGCTTTAGGGCGATTATAGAACTTTGCATACTCCTGATTGATATATTCATAGGCTAATGTGTGATTCTTAAAGAAGATCATGTCCTTTGACTCATCCATCAAGTGATGCAGCAAATTCAAGTAAGTAAGATCTAATTTGAGCTCAGTAAATTCAAGCATCATATATTCCTGAGAGATTGCACTTACTTTTAGATTAACAGTCATTCCCTTATTTGCCTTGATAATCTTGAGTCCCTTTAGACATCTCACGCCGCCTCCCGCCCATACTTCATCTAGACTTTTATTAATCTCACACGTATCACAATAACTTGTCTGTTGACATGCCACACCTTCACTCACTGCATTGGGGCACTCCAAATAATTACCTAATAATTGCCCCATTTGCGTGCCAATAAGCATTTTCCCCATCTTATTTGCATAAATGACACGCTTTTCTTGATTGACTATAATAATTGTATATTCTTGATTCTCAACAATATCAAGAAATAACTTGTTTTCCATGATGTCCCCTTTCTCTTATACTCTCCGAAGTTATGTACACCTATAAGTATAGACAGTTCATCTAATGAATTCAAGTAATCACAAAGTAATACTTCATCAAATCCTCGGATATATACGATAAAATCGCATCATAAATCTCACATGCTTCATCTGGTGAACAACAAAACACCCTTCCCGTAGCACGTGCCTTGACCCAATAGACTATACCCGTCACCTTTGCCCATTCTTCATTCACCGCCCAGCTCTGTAGGAACATATCCAATGCCTCGATCTGTGCGTCTCTCACCGTTCCCCATACAGGACTCACATCAATCCCTGTGATTTCCCACTTCCTACTTCTGAGCCCTTTGATCATTTCATGTTTCCCACTGAGCTGTGCGACTAACTCATCAAAACAGGCCTTCTTTGTGCTTCCCGTTGCACAAACTTCTCTTGTTCCCCTATGTACATTTTCTCTCATTAAACGCACGTTATTCATTTCTACTCTATTATTCATTATCCTTCACCCCACTGCAAATATTTCTAAATATTTTTTATATTATATTTTATCACTTTATTTTAATTACTTCCATACTTCCTTTTTCTTCTATAAAATAGCTTAGCCTTTTTACGTTTCCATTCACACAATTCTTCTCTATAAAATATGCTATACTGTGAACCTTTCTAGGAGGCATTTACTATGAAGTACAATTCATCCTTTATCACTGATACACTTATTAGTGATACTATAACATCCAATCATTTTAGTACAAATAATATAGGCTTTTCCAATCCCCTTATTAAAGGTGTCATTCGTGTTTATCAAAATGACATCCCCTGGCAATGCCGCACCCATATCACACTTCTTTCTCTTGGTAAAACACTCGGTTTAGATTACTTTATCCATCCATTTAGTGACCTCCTGCATCCTATTCCTAATGATACTAAAATTATTTTACTCGCTGCTAATAGTTCGGGTAATCCTCAAGCTACGCTTCAAGTAAACCTCCCTATAGCACAATATCACCTCAAAAAATTTGTTATCTATGGTGGAATCCTCATTGCTGATCTAGCTACTAATCAAACTACAGAAGGCTATATCATCCCTGGCGCCACTGGTGCTGTGACACGTAGATTTCCTGATGTCAAAGAAGCTCACAAGCTCTATCTCACCAAAGAGGCTTTATCTAGTTATTTTGTCCATGGTCCAACCCTCACACTCTATCCTTACACTATCTCTATGGATCCATCTACAACATATGCTGTACATGGCAATCTTGTAGATAGTATCCTGCTTCCTACACATGCTATCCCTCTCATGACTGCGGCCTTTGATAGCATTCAAAAAACTGTACTTGCATACTATGCCCTAGGTGGTGGTTATGTCCTCCTTGATACCATTACCAAAGAGTTCTATGGTCAAGCACCCTCAGGCTTTGGACCAGCATTTCTTATCACCAATCTTATCTACTTTGCTTATTCACTAAGTCAACAATAAAAAAAGGGAGAGAGCTCCTTTTCAAGAGCTCCCTCCCTTTTACATCTTATGCCAATTCAATGTTATCGATTTGTTTCACCACATATTGCGCACTTACAATTTTGTCTGCTTCCCCTTTTTCACCCAAAGCACCTGCTGCAATCACCGCGTCCATTGCTGCTTTGATCTCACTTCCGGAGATCTCACTCCCTGGCTTGGTGATGGTAAGCTTAATCACCTCTTTGCCTGCTGTACCAAATGTTAATACTAATTCTTTGCTGATTTCTTCCATGTTTTATTCCTCCCTTTTCTCTCTTAGATTAGGCTAAGACAAGCTTAGTCTCTTGAATTTTTACGATCTCGTTAACATTTTCTGACTGCAATGTCCCAATTGCTTTTCCCATGTTGTAGAGCGCCTCACCCGTTGCATCATGCTTACATCCTGAGATGGTTTGAGACCCCTTTTCAAGTTTAAGTACTACTTTAACCCCTGATACTGATTCTGTTACTGCCATACGCGTTTCCTCCTTTGATTTGATTTGTTTTGTTGTATTTGTCTTACACTATGTAAATGCATTTTGAGAGGCGCATCCCCCCTCTAATTTGAATATTTTTTCATCATTTTATATGGCTAAACAAAAAGTGCTTATACCTGTATTTGATATAGGTATAAGCACTCTTTTAATAATTTATAAATTAGGATTTACTTTTTACACGTTCATTGTACCAAAGGACTACTGGAAGCTGGGTCGCTCTGTCCATCGGCACATACCCCTTTGGATATCTACCAATGCCACAGCTTACTCTCGCCTCACCAACTATTGGCCTAGCCGTATGTAAGATCATCTGATCACCACATACTTCATACTGCACAAGTGGTGCGATCCCATGATGATCCTCTACCAAAATAGCAAGATCTTCTGGTGCCACATCAAGTGCATCTAAGCGCTCATATACCGGTGCAAATACCAATTCTAAGGTTGTCTCATCTTTTTGACATATGGATTGTAAGTCTGCCGCCTGCCCATCAACTTGCTTCCCATAGATCCCTTCCAATACAAGTCTTGCGAGACGCTCTCCCATCATCACATTGGCTGTTGATGCATTGTGGATCGCATCCGACAGACCGCCATCAATAGAAGGCAGTATCCACACGCCTGGGATCTGGCGTGCTGCTTGTCTCTGCGCCTCCCTCACTACTGACCATCCCTCATCCGATGTTGCCTTCGCCATCAGGTCACCCATGTGATTGATCACGCGATTGAGCTGTATGGTGAAGATCGGTAGCTCCGGCTGACCAAGATCCGAGCGCATCGCTGTTACCATTGTCTTGAAGCGATCAAGATAAGAATACGCCTGCTTGAGCGGCTCTGTATCAGAGCACCCTTGATACCATAGTACACCTGTGACATGTGTGGTCATAGACTGAATCACCTCTATCATATTACGATAAAGACACCCATCCTCCTCAGGATTCCATGCACTCAGCGGTGAACCGCCCAGAGCAGTCTGGATGAGGCCGATTGGGTAACCTATATCACGCCTTAGGCGCTTAGCAAATGCCAAATACGGGGAGTGCCCAGGATTTGCTCCTTCTTGATTGACAGGATGTATTGTATCTGTGGATTCATTGAAAGGGTGGGTTGCGAGATCCCATCTGCCATTATTACGCAGAAGATGAATCCCTAGCTCCGGCGGATCACAGACAGGCCCTTTACCATAACCTGCAGAATTACTCTGTCCTGCAATCACGTAGAGGTCACCTACACCTACATGATGTATCATATCGCCCCTTGTACACCATTCCATCGCCTGCCAATCACTCTCTTTGAGGCATGTCTCAATACGGTAGAGTCCCCCTGCCGGCACCTCCTCTAAGGTAATCGCCCACTTGCCATTCCCAACAGCCTCTGATTGCTGCCATCTGATCACCTGTTCTGATGTATCTTCTCGTACAACACGTACCCATACCCTTGACTGTGGATCGTGTGCCTCAACATTATAGATTCCTTCTAATTTGAGATCTGCCTTACCCCCAACTTGCTGAATGACTTGCCACGCTTGTGGTCCTTTTGTAATGATTGCTCCTCTATTCATTGATTACTCTCCTTAGTCTACCCTTAATAAACTACTTTAATATCTTAATTATATCAAATTTTATGAATTTATCAATCAACTTAAGCTATGCACAGTTTACCTCTTGTTGTTTTTCTACTCACATAATCCTGTCTTACAAAATATATTATAGTATAAGCCCCTTCTGGGAGGAATTCCTATGAAATATGACTCATCTATTGTCCCCAATCAACAACTACTTACAAATGCGACACCTGCCCCTCAATTTACTACAGGTAATACTGGATTTATGAATCCTTTGGTCCAAGGTATTATCAGAGTTTATCAAAATAATATCCCTTGGGAAAATCGTACGCACACGACACTTCTCTCTCTTGGAAAAATACTCGGTCAAGATTATTTTATCCATCCACTCACGGAACTTTCACACCCTATTCCTACTGATACCAAAATTGTTCTTCTTGCCTCCAATAGTACAGGCAACCCCCAAGCTACGTTAGAAGAAAATCTTCCTACGGCACAATATTATCTTGAGGATTTTGTTTCATGTGGTGGAATCCTTATTGCTGATCTTGCCTCCAACCTCACAACAGGCGGCTACATGGTGCCAGGATCTATAGGAACTGTTACACATATGTTTCCTGATCCAGGTGATGCTTACAAACTTTATCTCACACCAGAATCTCAATGCACAGCTTTTGTCCATGGACCAACGCTCACACTTACACCTCATAATATCTCTATGGATTCAAATACTGTTTACTCTGCTCATGGCAACCTTGTAGATGGGATCACCATTCCACCATGTGCCCATATCCTCATGACTGCTATGTTTGGTGGTATCAAAAAACCTGTGTTAGCCTACTACTGCCTTGGCAATGGCTACGTTATCCTAGACACCCTTACCAAAGAATTCTACGGTCAGTCCGTTGCTGGCTATGGACCGACCCTCATTATTACTAACCTAATTTACTTCGCCTATAGGATGAGCCGCCAATGCTGCTGCTTCTAAATATTCCTCTTACAGAGGCACTCCAACCTGGTAACAAAGTACTAATCATCTAAAAAAAGCTGTGAGTTTAGGCCTCACAGCTTTCTTTTATCTTTGAATTGCAATAGTTGGCAATTTGTTTTTGCCTTCTTTTAACGTATATGAATACACTTGATCATGTCCAGCTACCTCGATCTCTATCGTATCTCCAGCTTCCATAGGGACCGCACCTACAGAAGTGACCACACCCTTAGCATCTGTCGTTGTACTGCTTCTCCAGTACCCTACCTTAAAATTCACCGGATGCTGTGGAATGCCATTTCCTGTTGCCTTATTAGTCACTGCACAGGTAACAGAAGTTACTGGCTTTACGTTTAATATAAATTGTTCTTGTTGACCTATAGGTGCTTCTTCTAATACCACTTTGTAGTCTGCATCTTTAGATTGATAGCTTGCCCATAGTTCAAATTCTTTGTAAGGTAAGACATAGTCAAAATCGAAATACCCATTCTTATCTGCATACATGGCGTTTACGCCATCTTTTCTTGTAGATTCTCCCTTCGAGATCACTCTACGCACACCCACAAGTGCACCAGGTGCTGGCTTGCCATTGACAAGCACCTGCCCCTTAATCTTATAAGCCACCTCTTCCACTAATGCAGGTGTCTGTACACTCATCCCTGACTTCAACTGATATTCAAAAGTCTGAGTGCGTCCATCTGCTTGGATACTTACTTTTACCACATCACCTACTTTGAACCCATCTCGCTCA
>JBOFIR010000100.1:0-2774 GCA_051650265.1 Cellulosilyticaceae bacterium | reverse complement strand
ATGAGGTGATGTTCTATGACATTTTTAGCATTCCTGATCAGATCCAAGAGGCACTTGAAGTACGGATTAAGGAAATCGTGACATTGTAATATCCTATTAAATTAATTTAATAGGATATTACAATGCCTTCTTCATCTGTTAGTTTGTAGACAGGATAGGGGCTTTGGTTTAGCGCCTTTTCACAATAAACTTTTCTAGCATCAGAGTAGTGGCAGAATAGGATGCCATCAAAAAGACCAAGCCCATCAAAATCAAAGTGATCAGGTACATCTTTGTCAAAGGGTATGAGATGTTTGAGGTTTTTGGTAAGCAGGTGTGTGCCTGCGCTACCTCCAATATAGGTAACCCCTTGAGTGATATAGTCAAGGATGAGCTGATCAGCATGACACTGACGTAGACGCTCCAAGGTGTAGAAGGTATTGCCACCACTAATATGAATACAGTCTAGTGCCAAGTTGGCAAAATGCTGTGGACGGGTATAATCGAAAATAGTGATGTTTTCTTTTATAAAGCCGCGACTTTGCATCCAGTGAATATATTTATCACTTTGAATCATTTCCTTAGTAGCCTTTTCATTGGGAAAAAATAAGACTTTACATTGTTCTATAGGCTTCGTTAAATGGTCAATAATGAACTTTTTTGATGTTTCATTACCAAAATCAGAAGATGTTAGGATGAGATGCATGAGATCAGCTCCAAATGAGTGGATTTTTTCAATAAATAACTAATGGATTAATCAATTTATAAAATTTGTCTAGGTCGATTTGTCCATCAACAATCTGATAGATTGTTTCGCCAATGACTAAATAGGCGTTATCGTACAAAACGATTGTTGAGCCATCTTTATAAGTAATTACAACCTGAGTCCAATCATTTTCAGGCAAGGGTTCTTGAATGGTCTTTAACTCATAGCGAGATAGTTTGGGTATAAAATCATCTATTAAATACTGTAGGTTACTACCAGCTTCAATCGTTTGATCCTTTATTTCAATAGAGAGATAATTGCTTTGGACCAAATCGATTAACTGAGAAGCCTGAAGTGTCTTGTCGCTACAACCTGTCAAAAGGATACCTAACAATAGAATAGTTAAGAAGGTTTTGCATCTAGTCATCATGTGACATCTCCTAGCTTAAAAGAAGTATTTGCTAAGATACGCTCAGCTAGCTGAGTTGCTCTATGAAAATCGAGGTCAAAGTAGGTGTCCCGAGGTGCCTCAGGGTGGTTGAATGCATATTCTAAAAACTCAATATGTTCATTGAGGCAGGCGAGTTGGACATCATACTGAAACGCCTCAAAAGAGAGTTGGGTATGTTCTAACTGCTTATAGACGCATTGCATAAAGTATGCGCGTAATGCATCGGTCATATAAAAGGGGGCACCATCGTCAGTGCCGTGTGCAATGACACGTGCTATTTCGAGGGCATAGGGCAGAAAGCCACCAAAAGCCCAGTCGATGAGATAGACATCCTGTTCATTGCAGATCATATTCACTTGCATCAAATCACCGTTACAGAGGGATAAGGGACAGGTTTGCTGCCTTTCCAAAAAACGATCATAGGCTTGTGCAAGATTTGGATACTGTTCTAAGCACTTTCTGCGCAGGGTGATGCGCTCCCAATAACGTGTAAAGCGTGTGGGATCAGGTGCAGCTGCAATCCCTTGCTCGGTCCAATGGGCATTGAGGATCGCGGTTAAGTTCTTGGCAAGACGACTAGCAATTTCCTTCGTAAAGAGTTTGCCATTGCATCCGGGTATAAATGATGTAAGGACCCAAAAGTCCTGACCATCTTGCAATGCAGCATAGAACTTAGGGACTTTAAAAGAGCTTGTATGGAGATACTTTGTATAGATAGAAACTTCTTCTTGGTTGGTTTTCTTTAAAACATAGGATGTGTGGGTACACACAACGTGATAAACTGCATATTTGTGTGTGCTCCCCTCAGAGTAATCATGAAAACACTGTATCGTGGTGACGGTGTCTTTCAGATCAGGCATTAAACGACATGCGATAGTATAGAGCTGATTATATTCAGTTTCTGATAGTGGTTCTAGAAAAATACCTTCTTTCATTGTTGCCCCCTCTTCTTTTTCAGCCATAGGATCAAAGCAATCACAGTAGCAACGATGAAGAGACCTGTTACAATGGTCAAAGGCCAATTGATGGATGTTGCGATGTAGATACTGGTGGGACCATCTGCGCCACCTATAATACCGATACTTTTTGCATTCATAAATTTATTCCCCCTACTTGAATTAAATTGAAATGTGTATCTAAAGATTTTATAACACAAATCTAAATTTTTCAACAAGTTAGAGGGATTTGCTACGTGGTTAGCGCTTCATGTGAAGAATTGGGAAAGGGTTGCCCTGGTCATCGCAGGCAGAACGGTCAAAGACCTCGAAGCCCATATGCTTGTAAAAGCCTACACCTTCGGGATTTTGTTCGTTGACATCTACGTACTGGGCAGACAAAGTATTGACTGCATATTGGATAAGCTGCTTGCCAAGTCCTTTGCCACGATAGTCGTCATGGATGAATAACATCTCGATTTTGGATTCGTGTACACCCATAAAAGCTTGAATCGCATGGTGGGTATCACGAATTACCACCAGTGGCGTGATAAATGTGACGCCTTCTACGACGCAGGGAATAAGTGACAAAAGTGTTTCTTCATTTAGAAAATGATGGGTTGCACGTACGGCAGATTCCCATACTTTTAGGATCTGAGTAAGGTCAGAGTCGGTGACTGAATTGAGAAGTTCGATTGTGTTC
>JBOFIR010000099.1:0-20321 GCA_051650265.1 Cellulosilyticaceae bacterium | reverse complement strand
AGTAGTGCGTGTGACGAGGACCTCAGATGTATGTTTTATGGGGAATGATACGGCCAAACTTATGGGATCAGGTATTGCCATCGGGCTCCAATCTAAGGGAACAGCTGTTATTCATCAGAAGGATCTCTATCCCCTTACCAACTTAGAACTTTTTCCACAGGCACCACTACTTACATTGCCACTTTACCGAGTGATTGGAAAAAATGCGGCAAAGTATGCAAAAGGGGAACAGGTACTTCCTGTAGCGACTCAAAATGATCCGATGGTAAGACCAAAGTATCAGGTGAAGGCGGCACTCATGCATACAGTAGAAACAGAATCTGTCATTGACAGAGGATTGCCAATCGCAATATATGTGAGAGAAAAATAAGGGGGTGACAACTTGGATTTATATCCACTGATAGAAAAAAGACCAGAGCTTATTAGAAGTAAGACGGGTAAGCGATTAGATGAAATTACAATGGATCGTGTTGTGGAAGGGCAAGTAGGGATCGAAGATCTTTCAATATCCAAGGATACCCTTATTTTACAAGCAAGTGTGGCCTTAGAACATGGCAAGAAGCAACAGGCAGAGAACTTTGTAAGGGCATCTGAGTTGATTGCTGTACCAGATGATAAAATACTAGAAATCTATAATCTTTTAAGACCATACAGAGCTACAGAAACGCAGCTTCGAGCAATCAGTAGAGAGCTCAAAGAAGTTTATGAAGCGCCGATCTGTGCGGCCTTTGTGGAAGAAACCTTAGCAGTCTATAAGAAAAGAGATATCTTGGCGAAAGAGTAGGTGAGACTATGCGAGTAGCAGGGATAGATATCGGAAATTCCACCACTGAAGTGTGCCTAGCAAGGCTTACACCAGCAGGGGAGGTGCGTTTCGAAGGGAGTGTACTGGTAGAGACAACAGGGACTAAGGGGACATTGCAAAATATCCAAGGGATTGAAGCAGCACTTCAAAAAGTAACACAACACCTCGGGATACCACTAATGGGCATTGACCTCATCCTGCTCAATGAAGCGGCACCTGTGATTGGGGATATGGCGATGGAAACCATCACACAAACCATTATCACAGAATCCACTATGATTGGGCACAATCCCAATACACCAAGTGGTGAAGGATTAGGCAGTGGGATTACCATCAGGTTAGAAGATGTAGACAAGATGGTTACTCAGCAAAGCTACATTGTCCTTGTAGGTAGTCATATAGGCTATCAGGAAGCAGCCCACAAGATCAATCAAAAGTTAGATCAGATTGTAGGGGCGATTGTTCAAAGTGATGAAGCGGTTTTGATTCAAAATCGTATCCAAAAAGTGATTCCTATAGTCGATGAGGTCAGGTATATCGAGCGTGTACCGTTAGGGATGCCAGCACTAGTAGAGGTTGCCTGTGAAGGCAGTGCGATACAAACACTATGCAATCCCTATGGTATAGCCAATAGCTTTGGGCTGACACCTGGGGAGACAAAAAGGATTATTCCTATCGCCAAAAGCCTGATTGGTAACCGCTCAGCTGTGGTGGTGCGAAGCCCCAAAGGTGAGGTGAAAGAAAAGGAGATACCAGCAGGGTCTCTTAAGATAATCTTTCAAGATGGTACATGGCATGAGGTGGCTATTGATCAAGGAAGCCATGCAATTATGGCGGCCTTAGAGACGCCCAAGGCGATTCGTGATATAGAAGGGACTGATAGGAGTAATATCGGTCACATGATCACCAAGATGAAAGCGGCAATCAGAGCAGTTTCTCAAAGAAACGATGTTCAGATTAAGGATGCCTTGGCTGTAGATGTATTGGTGCCTATGAATGTGATGGGTGCTTTAGCAGGTGAAGTGAGTATGGAACGCGCTGTTGCACTAGCGGCTATGGTCAAAGCAGATGCATTGCCTATGGAAGCATTAGCAGATGCACTGCACCAATGTATGGGTATTCCTGTAGAGGTTGCAGGTGTAGAAGGTGTGATGGCGGTCTTGGGTGCCTTTACTACAAGAGGGACTACTTTCCCACTAGCGATCTTGGATTTGGGCGGTGGCTCGACAGATGCAGCGCTGCTTGAATCAGACGGAAGTGTGTGTGTCACACACTTAGGCGGTGCAGGCAATTTCATCACCATGCTCATTAACACAGAATTAGGCTTAGAGAACCTTTCCTTAGCGGAGGATATCAAGAAATACCCTTTAGCCAAAGTAGAGAGCCTCTTCCACATCAGACTTGAGACAGGGGCTGTCAAGTTTTTTGCCCAGCCTTTGCCACCAAAAGTGTTTGGTAAAGTGGTGATTTGTAAGGATAAAGAACTGCTCCCAATCGAATCTAGGCATAGCTTAGAAAAGATTGTATGTGTACGAAGAGATGCAAAGCAAAAGGTATTTCTCCAAAATGCCATTAGGGCACTACGTGAAGTCTCAAAGGATGGAAGCCTCGCACAGATTCCTAATGTGGTATTAGTAGGCGGAAGTGCTTTGGACTTTGAGATTCCTGGCATGATTCTAGAAGCATTAGCGCCACATGGAATTGTGGTAGGAAAAGGTGAAATTAGAGGAACGGAAGGGCCAAGAAATGCAGTAGCAACAGGTCTTGTCCTTTCGAAAGTAGGGAAAATATGATAAGACCAGAGATCATCATTCAAGTTTACCAAGGTAAACAAGAGATTGTAGATGAAGTTTTGGCAGGTATTGAAGAAGAAGGCGTACTTTATCACGTGCGAGAGGTACTTGATGCGCAGTCAGCGGCAGTACTTGCTGTAGAAGGTGCGCAGATGAGTCAACTTGAAGTGGGGATCGGCATCAATCAAGAAGAAGTTTTTCTCACTGTTCAAGGATTGCAAGGTGAGAGACTTCTCCAAGCCCAGTGTGCCTATCGCCAGTTAGGGCAAAATGCTGCAAGGTATGTCAAAGGTAACAGTTTTACTCAGATGGTAGGAGGTGCGGTATGAAGGTTTATACCAAGATGGGGGACCAAGGAGAAACAAGCCTTTGGGATGGCAGTAGGGTTTCCAAAAGCCATCCTATAATCGACGCGCTAGGGAGTTTAGATGAGCTTACCAGCCACATTGGCAAAGTAAAGAGTCAGATGAGCTTTCCCCATATTGGCGATGAGCTGACCCATATTCAGCAAAAGCTTATTCTTCTTATGGGAAAGGTGGCAGGCTATCAGAGTCTGGAGAATTATTTGTCTGAAGAAGATTTGGTAGATCTTGAACACGCCATTGATGGGTACGAACAGAAATCCCATAGCTTTGAATCTTTTATCTTGCCAGGGCAAACCCCTTTGTCAGCTGAGTTAGATATCACAAGAACAGTAGCAAGAAGAGCAGAGCGTCAATTGGCAAGATGCGAGGATGTCCCAGAGCTTATTCAAAAGTATATCAATAGGTTATCTGATTATTTGTTTATGCTTGCAAGATATATAGATGAACAACCTGTGATTAGTCAAGAAGTACTCGGGCTAGATGGGGCCAATACGATCATTGAGAGGGTAAAGCAAGAGGCAATAAGACAAGGACTAAATGTTGTGATTGCTGTTGTTGCTCAGTCTGGTAGACCGATCAGTGTACAGTCTATGGACCAGGCCTTTATAGTAAGTTATGAGTTAGCACTCAAAAAAGCCTTTACAGCAGCAGCGCTTCAAATGGGTACGCATGAATTGGCGCAGCTTGTTGCGCAGGGTGCAGATTTTGAAGGATTAGTAGGGATGTTAGATGAAAAAATTATTACTTTAGGCGGAGGCTATCCGATTAAAGTCCATAACAAAGTGATTGGTGCAATTGGTGTAAGCGGGGGAAGTAGTCAACAGGATATAGCGCTTGCTTACCTAGGGGCAAAGTTATTTGAAAGAGGGTGAAGCGATGAATGAGATGCAGTTACGAGAAATCGTAGCAAATGTGGTGATGAAGATGGGGACAATGCAGGCAGAGACTAGCCAAACACTTGGCGTCTTTGGGGATATGAATGAAGCCATAGCAGCTGCAAAAGCGGCGCAAAGGAATCTTCGCATGGTACCGCTTGAAACAAGAGAGCAGATCATCACCAAGATAAGAGAAAAAATTATAGCACATAAAGAGACTTTAGCAAAGATGGCTGTTGAAGAAACAGGCATGGGTAAAGTAGGGCATAAAGTCTTAAAGCATGAATTAGTTGCAAAGAAAACACCAGGAACAGAGTGTATCCATGTGGATGCATGGAGTGGTGATCAAGGGCTTACCTTAATTGAAAGAGGGCCTTATGGTGTAGTAGGAGCAATCACGCCATCTACAAATCCATCAGAAACTGTTTTTTGTAATGGAATTGGGATGATTGCAGCAGGTAATACAGTGGTATTTAATCCGCATCCAGGTGCTACAAAAACAGCCAATTTTGCAGTTCATCTCATCAATGAAGCGGCAAAAGAAGTGGGCGGATTTGAAAACCTTGCAGTAAGTGTAGCCAAACCAACACTTGAGACAGGTGATATGCTATTCAAGCATCCAGATATCGATCTTTTGGTTGCAACAGGGGGACCTGGGATCGTGAAAGTCATCTTGCAAAGTGGTAAAAAAGGCATGGCTGCAGGTGCAGGCAATCCACCAGTACTGGTTGATGAGACAGCCGATATAAGAAAAGCTGCTGAAGATATCGTAAATGGTGCAACCTTTGATAACAACCTACCTTGTATCGCAGAAAAAGAAGTGATTGTAGTAGATGAAGTAGCAGATGAACTGACCTACTATATGGTAGCAGAAAATGATTGTTACATGCTTGTCGGTGATCAGATCAACCAACTTGCGAGTAAGGTGCTTGTTGAGAAAAAAGGCAAATATATGGTTAATCGTGACTTCGTAGGAAGAGATGCCCATGTCATCTTAAAGGCGATTGGGATTGATGCACCAGAAAGTACGAAGTGTATCATCTTTGAAGGGGTAAAAGAAAACCTCTTGATCAAAGAAGAGCTCATGATGCCAATCTTAGGAATCGTTAGAGTAAATGATGTGGATGAGGGAATAGACGTTGCTCTAGAGCTTGAAGGTGGCAACAGACACTCCGCACATATGCACTCATCTAATATCAACAATCTCACCAAGTATGGGAAGGCGTTAGATACAGCGATCTTTGTGAAAAATGCGCCATCTTATGCAGGGATTGGGTTTGGTGGTGAAGGTTTTACAACCTTTACGATTGCAAGTAAAACAGGTGAAGGTTTGACAAATGCACTCAGCTTCACACGTGCAAGACGCTGTGTGATGTCCAATGCTTTATATATCAGGTAAGGGGGATCAGAATGGAAAACTATAATATCAGCAATATTGAAGAAATCGTTAAACAAGTGATGGCGAATTTACAAAATGCAAATAGTACAGCTGCTCAGCCTATGACAACACATGAAAAGGGAAGAGTTGCTTACTTAGTAGAGAAACAAAAAATAGAAGTGAAAACTTATGACATTCCTGAAATTAATGAGGACGAAGTACTTGTTAAAGTAGAGGGTAGTGGTGTATGTGGAACAGATGTTCATGAATACAAAAACGACCCATTTGGACTCATTCCTGTGGTATTAGGCCATGAGGGAACAGGTGAGATTGTCAAGATCGGTAAGAATGTAACGACAGATATGGTAGGAAAGTCACTGAAAGTAGGGGATAAAGTCGTAACATCTGTAACCCTTGCAAGAAGTGATGAGTTCACAACACTTAAGCCAGAGAAAGCGAACTTAAGTAGTGGGGCAGATGTATACGGACTCTTGCCAGATGATGACTACCGCTTCAATGGATGGTTTGGTGAGTATATTATCCTTCGCAAAGGATCTTCTATTTTCAATGTAAGTGATATGGGACTTGATGAGCGTATCCTGATTGAACCTGCAGCGGTAGCAATCCACGCGGTAGAAAGAGCAAAAACAACGAATATGCTTCGCTTTGATACAAAAGTATTGGTACAAGGATGTGGACCAATTGGTCTTCTCGTAATTTCTGTACTGCGTACCATGGGCATTCAAAATATCATTGCTGTAGATGGCGATACACAACGCTTAAGTTATGCCAAAGATATGGGCGCAGACTTTACTTTCAACTTCAAAGAATACAAAGATTTTGAGACAATGTGTCAAGCAGTCATTGATGTGACAAATGGGGGAGCTGATTTTGCATTCCAATGTACAGGTGTCCCAAGTGCAGCAGCCAATATCTACAAATTCATCAGACGTGGCGGTGGACTTTGTGAAGTTGGTTTCTTCGTAGACAACGGTAATGCAACAGTGAATCCTCATTGGGACTTCTGCCAAAAAGAGATTACAGTAGTAGGATCATGGGTATATACCTTTAGAGACTATGTAACCACTTTAGATTTCCTAAGAAGAGCCAAAGGAATTGGTCTACCAGTAGAGCGTCTCGTAACCCACAAGTTTGGCCTAGATGAGCTCAACAAAGCAATGGAAGTCAACATGAAGTTAGAAGGCATCAAAGTAGCTTACGTGAATAAATAGGAGGTGACATATGGGAAAGGCGGTAGGACTCATAGAGATATACGGCTTAGCAACTGCGCTTTATGCAATCGATGCAGCCTGTAAGGCAGCAGATGTCACTGTAGAGTATATAGATAAGAACAAACCAGCTAACGCAGAAAACTTAGAAGTACCACTTCTGATCATGGTGAAATTTAGGGGAAGTGTGGCTGATGTGACAGCTGGAATTGAAGCAGCCAAAAGAGCCAGTGAGGAAATCGCAGGCTATGTGGTAGCGAGAGTAATTGCTAGTCCTGATGAAGGATTAGAAGAAATGTTAGCCATTAACTGTTTATAAGAATCTATTAAAATAAATCAAAATCATAGGAGGGTTTTAAAATGAAACAAGAAGCATTAGGAATGGTAGAAACAAGAGGTTTAGTAGCAGCAATCGAGGCAGCAGATGCAATGGTGAAAGCAGCAGACGTAACATTAGTAGGAACAGAAAAAATCGGTTCTGGATTAATCACTGTAATGGTAAGAGGCGATGTAGGAGCTGTTAAAGCAGCAACAGAAGTAGGGGCAGAAGCTGCAGGTAGACTTGGTGAGTTAGTAGCTGTTCATGTCATTCCAAGACCACATGGCGATATCGCAGGTATTTTACCAGCTCAAAAATAATCTAATGTCCAGAAGAGAGTGATGGGATGAAAGCAATAGGTATATTAGAAGTTGCATCAAATGTTGCATCGATAGTTGCACTAGATGCCATGGCTAAAGCATCAGATGTAAGTCTCGTAACAACAGAGAAAGCACTAGGTGGTAGACTGGTAAGCATTATCGTACAGGGGAGTGTCTCGGACGTCAAAGAAGCCATTGCGTACGGTAAGTCAGCTACGAGTAGAATTGGTAAGGTAGCAGCAGTTGCTATTATCAATAACCCTCATGAAGAGGTTCAAAAAATCTTATTACATAGTGCTAAAAAATTGAGAGTGTAGGTGAGCAAAGTGGAAGAAGCTAATACACTACAAGCACCAGAAATGAAAGAAGAAAAAGTAGTTAGAAGCAAAAAGAAAAAAACAACTGACAATGCTGAAGTGTCACAGGGACAAGAAGAAAGCACAATGGAAGATGTGGCAGTAGAAGCAGTGATTGAAAACAAAGAAGAAGTGGTCGCAGTGCAAGAAGTAGAGACCACTGTGAGAGAGGAGAAAAAAATCATGAGTAATCAAGCATTAGGAATGATTGAAACAAGAGGTTTAGTTGCTATTACTGAAGCGGCGGATGCGATGCTCAAAGCAGCAGATGTCACATTAGTAGGCACAGAAAAAATTGGTTCAGGGCTTGTAACTGTAATGGTTAGAGGAGATGTAGGTGCTGTCAAAGCTGCTGTAGAAGCAGGGGCGGCAATCGCTGGAAGACTTGGTGAAGTCGTAGCAACTCACGTGATCCCAAGACCACACGAAGATATCGAAAAGATCCTTCCAAAATTCTAAGAGTACATCAATCACAATATAAAGAGGATGGCAAGTAGTGAACACCTTTTGGGAGTCATACGCCCATCCTCTTTTTGTAGAAACAGTAGGAGGTGAGTCAGATGGACACTCAAGCATTAGAGACACTGATTAGAACATTAGTAGAAAAAGAATTACAAGAACATCAAACAATGACAGTCCCTATTGGGGTATCAGCAAGACATCTACATTTGACACAAGAGCACCTAGAGATTTTATTTGGTGAAGGTGCACAATTACATCCAAAGAAGGAACTAATGGGTGGGCAATACGCAGCAGACGAGCGTGTGACAATCGTAGGAGCGAATCTCAAAGTGGTTGAAAATGTACGCGTATTAGGACCACTTAGAAAGGCGACTCAAGTGGAGCTTGCAAAGACGGATGCGGTTAAACTAGGTATTGCACCGCCTGTCAGAGAGTCTGGACAACTTGAGGGATCTGCACCAATCACACTGGTAGGACCTAAAGGTGCAGTATACTTAGCAGAAGGATGTATCGTGGCTAAAAGACACATTCATATGAATCCGGAAGATGCACAACGCTTTGGGTTACGCGATAATCAAATCGTAAGTGTACAAGTAGGTGAAGAACGCGAAGGGATATTCAATCAGGTACAAGTGAGAATCGATCCAAGCTTTACACTGGAAATGCATATTGATACAGATGAAGCCAACGCATTGGGCGTACGCTGCAAGAGTGTCGCGCGTATTATAAAGCCATAAAGAAGGGGTAAGTGCAGATGATTGTAGGCATAGTAGTAGGGAGCATCGTTTCCACTAGAAAACATGAAGCATTAGTAGGTAATAAGTTGCTTGTTGTCAAACCATTACATCAAACACAAGAGAGTCAAAGTAAAATTGTTGCAATAGATGTAGTCGGTGCAGGCGTTGGTGAAGTTGTATTGGTTGCAACAGGAAGCAGTGCAAGATATGCTTCACATCATAAAGATGCGCCTGTAGATGCAGCGATTGTAGGCATTGTAGATGAAAGTAGCCAATTGGTATTGGAGCGCTAGAAAGGAGGATGAGGGTATATGACTTATGAACAACTTAGTGGAGAAATTCTAAAAGCAGGGATCGTCGGTGCAGGTGGCGCAGGATTTCCGACCCATCTCAAATTAGCAAAGGATATGGATTATCTGATTGTCAATGGGGCAGAGTGTGAACCACTCCTCTATACAGACTATCAAATTCTAGAAAACTATGGACCTGCACTCATAGAGACATTAGATGGGCTATTGGAGAGCTGTCATATTGAGCAAGGAATTATTGCAATCAAGAAAAAATACACAGCGCTTATTGATAGACTAAGCGCGTATACCCTTAGGACGCCTCGTATTCAAATCAAAGCAGTAGAAAATGTCTATCCAATTGGAGATGAAATCACCCTAATTTACGAATGTACAGGAAGGGTTATTCCTAGAGGGGCATTACCAAGCAGTGAAAAGATTGTAGAGATTAATGTTGAGACGTTGCTGAATATAGCCAATCAGTTAAGCATGCAACAAGCTGTAACACATACTTATGTGACGATCGGTGGGCAAGTAGAGAAAGCACAAGTGCTACGTGTACCTATAGGCACAAAAGTGAAAGATTTACTCAGGCTTGCAGAAATTGTATATAAAGAAGATACAAGTGTCTTAATCGGTGGGCCAATGATGGGGAGCTTTGGGAGTCTAGAGACAATTATTACGAAGACCACCAAAGGGATTCTTCTTTTGCCGCCCAGCCATGTGCTTCATAAACTCAAAAAAACGGCGGATATGCATACGGTGAAACGTGCAATGTCTAGTTGTTCACAGTGTCGTATGTGTACAGACTTGTGCCCACGTAATAGGTTGGGGCATAAAGTGGAGCCTCACAAAATCATGAATGCATTTGCCAATGGGCTGTTGCAGCATCATCAAGGTGTCGAAACGGCCCTAGGGTGTTGCGGATGCAACGTTTGCTCATTCTTTGCATGTCACCATGAATTATCACCAAGTACACTGATGATGGCGGTTAAGAAAGAATTACTTGCACATGGTGAAAGAGGACAGATGGACTTACAGCCTATTCCTAAGGATGAAAGGAGTCCAAGAATACCTAGCGGGAGGCTACTCAGCCGTATAGGACTCAGCAGCTATGATCAGAAAGCATATCTAGGTGAGCTAAAGTATGCACCTGAACGGGTGTATATACCGGTTCAGCAGCATATAGGAAAGCCGGCACAGTGCATCGTCAAAGTAGGGAATCATGTGCAAGAAGGTGACTTGATTGCGAGTACATCTGAAAAGGGTATCGGTGCCAATATTCATGCAAGTATCACAGGTGAGATCATAGCGATCCGAGAAGGTCAGATTATCATAGAAAGTCTTATAAGATAGGGGGGATATCACGATGGATGCGTATAAATCATTAGGCATTATGGAATATAGATCAATAGCTATAGGTATGAAAGCGGCAGATAGTATGGTGAAGGCAGCAGATATTAAACTGCTGATGATGCAGACTGTATGTCCAGGAAAATATATTATTATGTTTATGGGTAAACTCTCTTCTGTGGAGGCGGCCATTAGTGTAGGTAAGCAAGCGTCTTTTGAAGAAGTGCTCATAGATACCTATATGCTGGGCAACCCAGACCAGAGTATATTCCCGGCGATCTATGGGACATGTGAAAAGGAAAATCTTGCAGCACTAGGTATTCTAGAAGGGTATTCTGTAGCTTCTATAGTAGGTGTTGCAGATGAGATTGTAAAAACAAGCCCTGTGAGGCTGATTGAGATCAGGTTGGCGAGAGGGATGACAGGAAAATCCTATGCTTTATTTGCAGGTGAGATTGCAGCAGTAGAAGCATCTATGAAAAAGGCAGAAATAATCCTTATAGAAAATGGCTTGTATTTACATAGTGCAGTCATACCAAGTCCAGATCCACAGGTTTGGGAAATGATTTAAATAACAGATAGACGGTAGTATAGAATAAACGCCTAAGAGAACAAGAAAGAACTGTTCTCCTAGGCGTTTATTTATTTTACATTTTTTTCTTTTAAGAACTGCTTAAATTCTTTATAACCGATCAAGATTACCCATACATAAGCAAGTGTTTTCGGAATCATAAGCATCCCGATGAGGTAGTTTTCTGATCCCCAAAGTACAACTGGTGCATAGAATCCAAATGATAAGACGACAGCGATTGCAAGGTTTTTGTAATCACGATCTTTGTGTTTTGCCCCGTAACTGTAGAGTAGGTAAATCATAATGAGCCCCATGATTGTAAATGGAATGTTTCTGTAGATTCCCCAAGAAACAGGTGCGTTATTGATGAACCACTCATTTTGAGGGAAGAAGCAAAGGATAATTCTGATAGCAGCTAAAACATACATTATCATATCAAGTTTTGCACTATCTTTGATATCAAAGCGCATCTTCCAGATCTTATAAAGGATGAGGTAGAAGATGGTCATCGTGATGGATGTCACGAATTTACCAAAGCCTAAAGACACCGGGTGGTTTTCTAAACCTGTTGTAAGAAGTGCATAGATTCTAGGAATAAGGTGGAAAGCATCGCCAAATCCTAAAGTAACAGACATGATCCCAAAGAGCTTAAAGTAAGCATTTCCTTGAGACTTTTTGATCATTGTAATCCCTAGTAGGACGACAGTTGTTAAATAAACGACATGAAAAATAGGTTCCATAATTGCTTGCATAGTTGTACGCCTCCATATGTTTGTTTTGATAAGTCTATTATAGGGAGGCTACATTTCATTGATATAAACGTTATCTTAAATCCATCTTAAATTTTGGATTTAGAGCAATTTTTTTGCCGTTACAGCAGTGGTCAGCCCTAGATTTTTAGTACATTGCATACGATTCATCAGCCAGTATTGATTAAAGAGGATATCAATAATAAGAAGCTGTGCCATCTTTGCAGCAACAGAACCTACTTGGAGTGGGCCTTCATTAGAACCACATAGGAGCACGCTATCAGCAAAAGAAGTGGCAGGGGATTCAGGGAAGTGTGTAACCACAATGATTTTACAACCATTTTCTTTGGCAACGGGTAAGACATCAAGTAGGTCTCTTGTGGCACCAAAATAAGAGAAGAAAAGAATGGTATCTCCGGATTCTAGTAATGAAGCAGTAGTGGCTTGATGATGAGGATCTGTAATGTGAAAAAACTTAGGTGAAACAGAAGAAAAGCGGCTCCATGCATCCATGGCAATAATGAGAGAACCGCCATGACCAAGACAATAGACTTTTTTAGATTCAGTGAGAATTTCAGCAGCTTTAATGACGCTTGTAGCCTCTAATAATTCCAGTGTTTGAGATAGAGCATTGACTTGCGAGGTATAAAGTTTTTGGCACATTGTATCAAAATCATCTTGAGGGTTAACCTTGCCGTATATTGGAAAGTCAGAGGAAGGTGCAGGTGTTTCGAATTGACAATTTGATTTGGCAAGTGCAAGTTTAAAATCATTATAGCCTACAAAACCCAATGATTTGCAGAAACGAAAAATAGTTGCTTCGCCTACATGACAATGACTCGCGAATTGTGCAATGGAATAATACTCCACTTGGTCAGGTTTTGAAAAAATATAATCCGCTATTTTCTTTTCAGAGCGTGTAAGTTGCTTGTAATATTTCTTTATATTATCAAATAAATTAGAAGCCATAAAAAAATCATCTCTTTTCTTATGCATATTTTAATTACAGTCTAAAGCAAAATATTAAACTAAACAATAATAATATGAATAAAAATTAAAAAATTGAAAATATTGCACAAAAATAAAACAAATTTTTGTGTTTTAAATCAATTGAAAAAATATTTCGAAAATTATATCATTATATTATCAATAAGCAGTTCAAATCATGATTTCTATTAAAGTGTTAGGGAGGCGTATTATGAGAAAATTATTTACTTTATTGCTTGCCACAATGATGATGACAACTTCATTAGCAGGATGTGGGGCCAAAACTGATTCAAGTGGAACAAACACTACGACAACAAAGAATGAAGCAACATCAACAACACCTACTCCAGAAGTAGCAGCACCAGATGATCCGACTGCTCTCAAAGCAGATGTGACTTGGTGGGCATTCCCTACGTTCTCAACTACATATGCTGCAGGTGAATACGAACAACAAATGGTAGCAGCCTTTAATGAAAAGTATCCAAACGTTAATGTAAAGGTTGAAATGATTGACTTTACATCTGGTCCAGAAAAAATTATTGCAGCCATTCAAGGAGGAACAGCACCAGATATTCTCTTTGATGCACCAGGACGTATTGTGGATTACGGAAAAAATGGTAAACTTGCAAATTTAAATGATATGTTTACAGATGACTTCAAAAAAGATGTGAATAATGAGAAGATCCTTGCTTCTTGTTCAGATGGATCTAACTATTGGATGTATCCACTTTCTTCAGCACCATTTGTCATGGCTATCGATCAAGCAGTGCTTGAAAAAGAAGGTTTGATGGATCTCGTACCAACAACAGGTGATCGCACATGGACAACAGAAGAGTTTACAAAACTTAATGAAGAACTTGCAGCACGCGGTTACAAAAATGGTATTATCTTCTGTAGCGGTCAAGGTGGAGACCAAGGAACACGTGCCTTTGTATCTAACCTCTACAGCTCATCTATCACCAATAATGATTTAACAGCATACACCATCAATGATGCAAATGGTGTCAAAGCACTTCAATATTGTATGGATCAAGTGAATGCAGGTAATCTTGTAAATGGTAGTGCTTACAATGGTGGAGAAGCCATTGAGCAGTTTGTATCTGGTAATGTGACAACAACACTTCTTTGGGCACCTGTTAACGCAGCCAATAACAAAGAAACAACAGATGCATCAGGGGTTAAGCCACTCAGCTTACCACTTCCATCAGATGATGGCAAACCAAGTCTTGAGTTCCTTGTAAATGGTTTCTGTGTCTTTGATAATGGCGATGCAGACAAAATTGCCGCATCTAAAGAATTTATCAAATTCATCTGTGATGACAAGGAATGGGGACCAAGGAACGTTGTAGCGTCTAAAGGATTCCCTGTAAGAGGAAGTTTTGGTGACTTATACCCTGGTGATGCAGACATGGCATTTTATGCAAGTATGGCAAATTACTATGGTACTTATTACAACACAATTGATGGCTTTGCAACAATGCGTCCATCATGGTTCTCAAACATTCAAGCAGCATTGGCTGGGGACAAAACAGCGCAACAAGCTATGGATGATTATGTAAATGAGTCAAATGCAGCGATCGCTGCCAACAAAAAATAGTTAAATCAAGCAGGCTGCTTGCTGTTAAGGCAGGCAGCCTTTTGCTTTACTTGATCAGAAGGAGGATTTAGTCCATGCAAGTTAATACAATAGTCAAAGAGACAAAACAACCACCCAAAATGTCACCCTTTAAGAAATTGAAAAATTGGTACGAGCATTGGCCACTTAAGGTCAGAGAAACTTTTGTATCGTATCTGTTTCTTATGCCAGCACTTTTTTTCTTTTTCTTTTTTGTTATTTATCCCATGGGGACAGGAATTATAACAAGCTTCTTTAACTATACAATGGACAAAATGGAGTTCATTGGACTTGGAAACTATATTGAGTTGTTTAAAAATCAAAACTTCTTAAAATCCATGAAAAATACAGTCTTACTTGTAATAGGGGTTGTACCACTCATTGTGATTTTTAGTATCGCTGTCTCTACAACGATCTATGAAAAAAATACTTATGTACGTAGTTTCTTTAGAGGGGTATTCTACCTGCCAGTTGTTACAGGTACCGTATCTGTTGTCGTTGTATGGAAATGGATTTTTGACCCTATGAATGGTATTTTAAACTATGTACTCATGGAGATGGGGATCCTTGACCAACCCATCATGTGGTTGGCAGATAAGCGTTATGCCTTGCTCTGTATCTTGCTGGTGCTTTTAACAACATCGGTTGGTCAACCTATTGTGCTTTATGTTGCAGCACTAGGGAACTTGGACCCAACTCATATTGAAGCAGCAGAAATAGATGGGGCAAGCCGCTGGCAAGTTTTTAAGTACATCAAGATCCCTGGTATTTTACCAACCACATTGTACGTTGTGGTCATTACAACCATCAACTCGTTCCAGTGTTTCTCACTTATTCAACTTCTTACCTCAGGGGGGCCAAATTATAATACAAGTACAATCATGTATTTATTGTATGAGACGGCCTTTAAGCAGTACCGCTTTGGTTATGCAAATGCAATGGGTGTTATCTTAATGATCATCATTGGAATCATTAGCTTTGCACAATTTAAGTGGCTAGGAACAGATGTAGAATACTAAAAGAGGTGAATAAAAATGAAGAAAAAATGGACGGTGTATGATTATTTATCAATGGTTCTTATTAGTATATTAACTTTTCTTTTTATCTTCCCATTTTATTGGGTTGTAACAGGAAGCTTCAAAGATCAAAAGGTAACTATCAAGCTTCCACCAGAGTGGTTTCCTCAGGACCCTACTTTTGCAAACTACACTAACCTGTTTGGGCGTAACCCCGCAGGGCAATGGTTTATCAATACGCTGGTAATCTCACTAATTGCAATGATTTTAGTATGTATTGTTTCAACTATGGCAGGCTATGTACTGGCCAAAAAACGTTTTTATGGTGGTACCATTCTTTTTACTATGTTTGTAGCTTCTATGGCACTTCCCAAGCAAGTTGTACTTGTACCCCTTGTACGTTTGGCAAGTTCACTAGGCATACACGATACCATGTGGGCAGTCATACTTCCTACGGTAGGGTGGCCGTTTGGGATCTTCTTGATGAAACAATTTAGTCATAGTATACCAACAGAGCTTTTGGAAGCAGCAAGGATTGATGGCTGTAACGAATTCCAGACATTCTGGCATGTGGTATTGACTATGGTTAAACCAGGCATTGGTGCACTTGCAATCTTTACTTTTATCAGCACATGGAATGATTATTTCCTCCAATTAATCATGCTTACTACACGTAAGAACCTGACATTGCAGCTTGGTATTGCAACACTCCAAGCAGAACTTTCAACAAACTATGGGATGTTAATGGCAGGTGCAACGTTCTCGGCTATTCCGATTATACTGATATTCATTTTATTCCAAAAGAGCTTCACACAAGGGATTACGATGGGTGCTGTTAAGGGATAGAGATAAAAATCATGTCAATTTAAAGGTCTATCGTCGGTGGAAATCAGCGGTAGACCTTTTGGTGTTTTGTTAGAAAAGGCTATAGCTATTAGCACGGGATTATGATAAAATTTTTAGAATAGTTATTCAAAATTAACTACAAAATAGAGGTCGTAACACAGGTTACGAGGGGGTAAAAAATGATGAGAGAAGATCACGTACAGGGAGCACTTGAGGAAAAGATGCCGCATATGAGGCTATCTGTTATTTCGGATTTGCATATTCATGGGACCGCACATCGTTTTAATGAAAATTTGAAACAGGCAATAGCGGATCTGAATCAGGTCAATCCAGAAGCTGATGCACTGTGTATTGTAGGGGATATGACAGAGTCAGGAAAGGATGCCGAGTACGACATGCTCAAAGAATTTTTGAGTGTAGGCAATCAAAAAGAAACGTATATGATATTAGGTAACCATGACGTGAGATGGTTAGCAGGTGGCTACGAAGAAGCGTATACAAGATTTTTAGCCCAAACTGATATGCCAGAAGGTTATTTTGATAAATGGATCAATGGCTATCATATGATTTTCTTAGCAACATCTGAAGACTTAAAAGATGCGGCTACACTTTCAGAAAAGCAACTTGTGTGGTTAGAAGAGAAACTTGGTGAAGGGACAGATGAGAAGCCTATATTTGTATTCTTACACCAATCTTTGACAGATACATCTGCAGGATCATACCCAGTAGATGGGTACAACCAGTCCTATCCGGATGGGGTGGTGCAGGGGGAGCAACTCATTACATTATTTAGTAAGTACCCTCAAGCTGTTTTTTTGACAGGGCATACCCATATCGTTGTGGATCATCCAAAAACAGTTTATCAAAAAGAAGGTACATATTATGTGAATACAGGAAGTATCGCCTATACGATTGCCAGCGAAGGTTACGGGGAAGATGAGAGTAGTCAAGGTTTGTGTATTGATGTGTACGATACAGAGGTGATTGTTAAAGGGAGAGACTTTAAGAAAAAGGCATGGTGTAACGAGTGGCGCATTGCCCTTATCGACGAGCTCAATCAAGTAGCAACAGATGGTGCTGACCAGCCGATCGTACCTGAGGTGATTAAATCGATTAGGATAAAAGAATAATATTAGATAGTAATACTAAACAAAATAAATAGAAATAGTAAAAAATAGTTGATTCCTTTGAAGGTATATGCTAGTATAAGTTTTGTTAAAAAATATATTAGTATTGGAGATGACAAAGAATTGAAAAAGAAACTTACAGCTTTATTACTTGGGGTAACATGTTTAATGAGTATGACTGCATTTGCAAAAGTTTATAAGGAAAATCAGATTCCATTCCCAGAAGGATACGACTATTTGGGATCAGGGGCTTCATCTTATGATGGTTTAGGGAATGTGGCGAAATCACCCTATTTTCCAGTATTTGATTTTTACAATATGAAGAGTACAAAAACATTGACGTTATTACCAAAATTCAAGACGTATCAACAAACAACAGAGACTACTTGTGGTGCAGTAGCGGGTCTTATGGTGCTTCATCATTTTGGAGAGACACAGTATGAGGAGTTAGAGATCGCTGAAGTGATGCAAACGCACAAGGATCGTAACTTTTCTAATAAAGTAGAACCTGGTGTTGCGGATGAGCGTGGTGAATATGGAACATCTACATCTGGTATGGTACATTTCTTTGAGACAATAGGATGGGATGTGACTTCAAGTTTAACGGAGGCTGATGAGTCAGGGTATAGCTTTGAAACACCTGAAGTTTTCAGGGATTTTGTCATTAAGAATTTGAAAGAAAATACACCAATTATGGTAGAAAATATAGATTTTGGTGGGCACTGGAGAACAATCATTGGTTATGATACATTAGGGACAGAGACAATTGCTGATGATGTGATCATTATGGCAGATCCATATGACACATCAGATCATAATCAAGATGGCTACATCTACACAAGTGCAGAAAGATTTTTCTATATGTGGTATGATTCACATATCTTACCAGAGACACAAAAATACCAGCAATGGCTCGTTGCCAAACCAAAACAATAAAAATAGCCCAAAGAGGTGCCTTATGGCACCTCTTTTCTTTTGAAAAAGTGCTATATAACTTATAGCCTAAAGGTGTAGTTTGTTCCGAAAAGTATAAAACTCTTGATAAGTTTTACAAAAATATTATAGTTTAGAGTAAGATGAATTATTAAAATAGAAGGAGCTAGGAGGATGAGACAACATGGATATCAAAGATATTATTTTGTGTAGATTAGAATTTTGTCCAAGCTATATTTATGATGAGCACAAACACCGCACCTATGAGCTGAATTATATTCAATCTGGACGGTGTGTGATGGTCGTTGAAGACAAAAACATTGCACTACGTGCAGGGGATTGCTTGTTAATGCCACCAAACATACGGCATCATTTTATGGTGGATTGTAGTTGTAAATGTCAGTTGATTCAATTTAGCTTTAAAATTGAGCATTTAGCAGTTTCTTGTTCCGAATTGAACTGTTTTACGTTAGAGCAACCTTTTTTCAAAATAACCCATTGCACAGATGTACTACAAGTACTTCAGCAGTTACATAGTTATAGGAACGCCAAAGAATATGCGATGTATCAAAACCAACTCTTCAATTTAGAAGTGCAGAAGCTATTTGTTTTGATTGCACTCCATATCGAGCGTGGAAACGAAATAGAGCATCAGTACGAGATGACGCTTCTGAGAGGGATTGTGAATGAGCTTGATTGCCATTATGACCAAGAAATCAACCTGGAGACACTTGCGACAAAATATAAAATAAGTTCAAGATATTTAAGGACTCTTTTTATGAAGTACGTCGGATTTAGTGCAACAGATTACATTGCTTTACTCAGAATGGAAAAAGCAAAAGATCTACTTAAAAGTACCAAGTATACCATATCTGAAATCGCAATGGATGTTGGTTACAATACCGTGCAGTATTTTAGTAAAGTATTTACACAAAAAGTTGGACTTACCCCCAAAGCATTCAGAAATCAGTATCGTATAGAATAGATGGATGAAAGGGAGGAAATGATGAAAAAACAATTACAATATGGGGGGATCGTCACCATTCAGCTTCTTTTGATTCTCCTGAGTGGGATGATATCTAGAGATCGGACCTTTGCCATAGGGGTTTCTTTAATAGGTGTCCTCTTTAACTTTTTGGTTTCAATGAATCAACCGGTTGGATTTCTGTTTGGGGTGTTGTATGCACTTGCAAACGGAATCTTAGCTTATGAAACGAAGCTTTATGCCAGCGTGGTATTTATGCTCTTTTTACAAGCACCGATGGCGATCTATTCCTATATAAGTTGGAAAAAGAAGAAGCAAGAAGCAACAACCATTATGAAGGAAATGACAGGGAAGCAACTCTTTTTACTCGGTAGTGGTATGTGTCTATTAGGCATTGTGATGTATCAGGTATTGCTTGATTTAGGGAGTACGAGTGTATTGCCAGATACGGTATTTTTTGTGTTTAGTGTAAGTGCCTGTTTGCTCCTAGCTTTTTGTTTCAAAAATGCGTATGTTATTACGTTATTTTCTGGTTTAGGGGGGACATTCCTTTGGACTTATCAAATGGTTCATACACAAACAGGTTTTTCAATTGCTGTTTTTTATATGGTTGTGGCGCTTAATTCTGTCATAGCTGTTTATCAACATTATTTTAGTCAAGGATGTAGGACTCAAAATCTATGAATAGAGAAAGTAGGAGAAGACAAATGCATGCAATACCTCAGTATGTAAAAAATATTAAAAAGCCAATGAAAAGATTAAATGCAGTAGATGGACAAAAGTGGGAGTTTCTCTTTGATACAAAGGGATGTCATACACCTCAGGCACACGAGGATCTTACGCAAGACAGTTTTACAGATGGATTAGAGTGGGAACCTATTCATGTACCAGGAAATATTGCGATGCAAGGATGGGATATTGAAGAAAATCGCGCCTATGAAACAAATCCTTACCAAAATGAGTATTATTATAGAACACAGGTAGAGATTCCAGAAGATTATATAAACAAAAAAATATTTTTAAGATTTGAAGCTGTCTATGGTGGGACACGTGTATGGGTCAACAATCATTTTGTGAGAGAACACTTTGGAAGTTTTACAACATGGGAGTGTGATCTAAGCGATTATGTAAAAGCAGGAGAGCGAGCAGATGTGGTAGTAGGGATCGTAGAGCGCTTTGATGACCCCTCGGCAGGGAGTAGTTATGCCCATAT
>JBOFIR010000098.1:0-4704 GCA_051650265.1 Cellulosilyticaceae bacterium | reverse complement strand
CTAAGCTATACTCATACTTATGATACCTATCACCTACTGGGCAAAGTCTCCCCTACTATTATGGCGCATTGTGTACATTTAACAGATGAAGAAATAGAGTTACTTAGAACGAATGAAGTTTATGTTGCACACTGTCCGCAGTCTAATACCAATCTTTCTAGTGGTATTGCCCCTATCCGTCATTTGCTTCAAAGGGGAGTTCGTGTAGGATTAGGCTCAGACATAGCTGGTGGGTGTAGTCTCTCACTTTTTAGAGCGATGTGTGAAGCAATACAGGTTTCAAAGTTATATCAGGTATTAATTGACTCACAGATGGCTCCACTTACGCTGAATGAAGTATTTTATATGGGGACAAAAGGTGGCGGAAGCTTCTTTGGGAAAGTGGGAAGTTTTGAAACAGGTTATGCTTTAGATGCCATTATTTTAGATGATTCCTACTTAAGACATGAAGAAAAGCTTACATTAAGTCAAAGGCTAGAACGTATTCTTTATCTTTCAGATGATCACACGCTAGTCGGAAAATATGTAGACGGTTACCCCATTATATAAGGAGGAACAAACATGAAGATAGGAAAGAGTATTACACGTGTGGATGCTTATGAAAAAGTCACAGGTCGTGCAAAATATACAGAAGACCTCTGCCCTTCTACTGCCTTGGTTGCTAAAGTGCTCCATAGTACGATTGCGAATGGTTGGGTAAAAGCTATTGATACTTCAGAAGCACTTCAAGTAAAAGGTGTCATAAAAATTGTTACTTGTTTTGATGTACCGCAGCATGATTTTCCAACGCCAGGTCACCCTTGGTCTACTGAGAAAAGTCATCAAGATATTGCGGATAGAAGATTACTCAATACACGTGTACGTATTTATGGTGATGATATTGCTGCTGTTATTGCTGAGGATGAAATAGCTGCTAACCGTGCGCTTAAATTAATTAAAGTAACTTATGAGGAACTCTCACCACTGCTTACTCCTGAGGAGGCTATGGACACCACAGCTTCTATCCTTCATGAGTCCTGCCCTAACAATATTCTTAAGCATACCTCTTTTGAAATCGGAAACTATGAAGAAGCCATTAAAGAAGAGGGTTTAAAATGGTTCGAAGGAACTTATGAAACGCAAGTAGTCCAACACTGTCATATTGAAAATGCTCTTTCTTATGCTTATGCTGAAGGGAATCGGATTGTGGTAGTATCTTCTACTCAGATCCCACACATTATGAGAAGGATTATTGGGCAGGCTTTAGGTATCCCTTGGGGAAAGGTACGCGTCATTAAGCCTTACATTGGTGGAGGTTTTGGGAATAAACAAGATGTACTTTATGAGCCACTTAATGCTTTTTTAAGTCTCCAAGTGGGTGGAAAATGTGTCAAATTAGAACTTTCACGTGAAGAAGTTTTTCATTGTACACGGACTAGACATAGCATCAAGTTTCATCTTAAGACAGGTGTAAGACCCAATGGGCAATTGGTCGTTAGAAAAATAGAAGCTGTTTCAAATCAGGGTGGCTATGCATCTCATGGTCATGCAATTGTGGCTAATGCTGTAAATGGTTATAGACATCTGTATCAAGAAGAAAAAGCACTTCAATCAGATGCCTATACTGTCTATACCAATTTACCTACCGCAGGTGCTATGAGAGGTTATGGTATTCCTCAAATGAGTTTTGCCTGTGAATCACATATGCAGGATATTGCAGAAGGCTTAGATATAGACCCTATCACTTTTAGAATACAAAATATGATGCCCTTAGGCTACAAAGACCCTCTTTCAGGGATTACATGCTATTCAACTGGTCTAAGAGAATGTATTGAAAAAGGTAAAGTATACATAGGATGGAATCAAAAATATAAAGCGTATCAAGGTCAAACAGGTCCAATTCGTAAAGGGATAGGCATGGGGATTTTTAGTTATAAGACAGGTGTATATCCTATTTCCTTAGAAACCGCGAGTTGTAGAATGGTACTTAATCAAGACGGCTCCATGCAATTACAAATGGGTGCAACAGAAATTGGGCAAGGGGCAGATACAGTTTTTACACAGATGGCCGCTGAAACAATTGGTTTTTCTTTAGATCAGGTGCATATTGTTTCCACCCAGGATACAGATCTTTCGCCTTTTGATACAGGTGCTTATGCTTCGAGGCAAACTTATGTCAGTGGTATGGCAGTCAAACAAACAGCAGAACTATTTAAGGCAAAAATCATAGCTTATGCCAGTAAGATGCTAAGCTATCCTGTGGAAGTATTAGATCTTGTAGATAATCAAATTATTCATCAGCCTACTCAGGAAATCTTAAGTAGTGTAGCAAGTATTGCTTTAGAAGCCTTTTATAGCCTAACGGATTGTCAGCACATTACTGCCGAAAGTACGATTCAATGTAAAGATAACACTTTTTCATTTGGTGCGTGCTTTGTAGAGGTTGAAGTCGATATGCCTTTAGGTCAAATCAAAGTCTTAGAGATCATCAATGTGCATGATAGTGGCCTATTAATTAATCCACAATTAGCGGCTGCTCAGGTTCATGGAGGAATGAGTATGGGCCTTGGCTATGGTTTAAGTGAACAGTTACTTTTTGATGAAAAGGCAAGACCACTTAATGCTAACTTACTAGACTATAAGTTGCCGACTAGCATGGATACCCCAGATTTACATGTTGAGTTTGTTGAAACAGTTGATCCAAGTGGTCCTTATGGGAATAAATCTTTAGGTGAGCCCCCTGCTATTCCAGTAGCACCAGCGCTTCGTAACGCTGTACGCCATGCAACGGGTGTTGCTATCAATACCTTACCACTTAATCCACAAAAACTTTTTGAAGCCTTTCAAGCAAAAGGACTTATTTAGGAGGTGACTTACATTATGTATGATATTGAAACACTTTATGAAGCGAAAAGTATTGAAGCAGCTATCACACAGTTATCAGCTACCCCTTCAGCTATTGTTATTGCGGGCGGCAGTGATGTCCTCATTAAAATTAGAGAGGGCAAACTAGCAGGTTGCTGTTTAGTGAGTATTCACGGCATTCCAGAACTTGAAGGCGTTGAAATGGATGAATCAGAAACGATTATCATTCGCCCACTTACGACTTTTGCACATCTTACCTATCATCCACTTATTCAAAAGTATTTGCCAATGTTGGGGAATGCTGTAGATCAAGTAGGCGGACCTCAAGTGAGAAATATAGGAACTATAGGTGGTAACATTTGTAATGGGGTTACTAGTGCGGATAGTGCCTCTACACTCTTCTCTTATAATGCAATACTTGAAATTACAGGCTTAGAAGGTAAGCGATGCGTACCTATTCAAGAGTTTTATAAAGGCCCAGGCAAGGTGAATCTTGCACACCATGAGCTGCTAACAGGTATTTTGATTACCAAAGCCAATTATGAAAAGTATCATGGACAGTATATTAAATACGCTATGCGTAAGGCTATGGATATTGCAACTTTAGGATGCTCAGTTAATTGTAAATTAAGCGAAGACAAACAGGCGATTGAGGATGTGAGATTAGCATTTGGTGTAGCTGGTCCGACTCCTATGAGAGCTTATGAAGCTGAAAAGGCTATAAAAGGACAAAAGATCTCTAAAGCTTTACTTGAAACCTTTGGTCAGATTGCAGTGAGTGAAGTGAATCCCCGTACTTCTTGGAGAGCGTCTAAAGCATTTCGTTTACAACTCGTCCAAGAACTGAGTCAACGTGGATTAAAAGAAGCGATTATTTTGTCAGGAGGTACAGTAAATGATTAAAGTGATTGAATGTAATGTAAATGGAAAAGATGAAACGATCGCAATTGATATAAGAGAATCTTTAGCAGATATGCTGCGTAATCGTCTGGGCTTAACAAGTGTAAAAAAAGGGTGTGAGGTGGGTGAATGCGGTGCTTGTACCGTACTGGTAGATCATGAAGCCATTGATAGTTGTATTTATCTAGCAAGTTGGGTGGCGGGCAAAAAAATTATTACCGTAGAAGGATTACAACACAATGAAAGTTTACTCACCCCTATTCAGCAGGCTTTCGTAGATGAAGCGGCTATCCAATGTGGCTTCTGTACACCAGGGCTAATTATCACCGCTGTAGAAATTGTAGGCTCTGGAAAACGCTATAATCGTGAAGAACTTAGAAAACTTATTTCAGGTCATTTATGCCGCTGTACAGGATACCAAAATATATTGAATGCATTAGAACGTATTGTCAATGAAACATATCAGTTTGTGGGAAAAGAAGATTAATAGACAAAAAGAGCAGAAAATCCTGGATGATTTTCTGCTCTTCTTATATAAAGTAAGGTTTATTCACCTTGAGTATTTAAAGTAACCGATCTTGCTGGTACAAGTGTGCTAATTGCATGCTTGTACACCATTTGTTGTTTGCCTTCTACTTCTAAAAGTACGATAAAGTTATCAAAACCTTTGATAGTTCCTTTGATTTGGAACCCGCTGATTAGGAAAACAGTTGTTAAAACTTTTTCTTTTCTTAATTGATTAAGTAGTAAATCTTGAAGGTTAATTGCTTTGCTCATAAATATACCCCTCCTAGGATAAGTCTTAGTTGATTATTTTATTGTATATGATATTAATATACTTGTCTATAATTTGTTACAATTTTGCTCTCTTATAATGTAATTATAGACATTCTTTGCAGTCTTTATACACCAAAAGATGATTAAATCAAGTTATTCTCAGAAATTTTAGATTGCATCACT
>JBOFIR010000097.1:0-2750 GCA_051650265.1 Cellulosilyticaceae bacterium | reverse complement strand
AACTTGTCACACTATCCATGTTAACAACAAAGGTGTGCACTGCCATGTACCTAAGCATATTATCTACATCCATGTATGCTTCTAACAACGCTCCTTCATTAATATGCTTTATAGCGTTGAACACACGACGATGATCTTCTTTAGAACTTTCAAATATTGAACTTTCCCAGATTGCATTGTAAGTGCTTAATCGATCATCAACATATGCCAACGCTGTCACAGGACTTTCACCACTCCCAACGCTTTCTTCACTTCCCGACAGCATATGCTTCATCAATTCAAACTGTTCTTCCGTGACACTATTAAATAGGACATTGAAATCTACATCTGTATCACCACCCATAGCACCCGTCATATCCTTAAAATCAAATCCAAACTTGTCGCCAATTTGTGCCATCTCCATCGTATCTGGTTTATAGAGTTTTCCATAATTAATCCCATAATGCCGCATAGCAAAAGATTCTTCTACTGCCTCTACTGCCAGATAAATCCCTATGTAGTTTCCATTTACCATTACTTTGGCATAGTTATACAAACTCGCATCTGCACCAAGATACGCAAACATATCATATGTTACCGCTTCCTTCATCATTGTTGCATCACTAAAACTATTATTTAGTACAAGCTTATCTAACCCTGCATAATTTTGGCCCTTAATATATGTATCAAATTCCAGTTTAAAACTATGTCTATTGGATCCCGACATTGCCACTGTCGTAAGGCTAGAATTTCCTTTTGCCCGAATACCTATATTTTGAAGACGTTCTCCATTAATCTCTACATCACAAGGAATGTATTTTTCCTCTGTTGCATTGGATAAAAGTTCCTCCCATTTTTCACTGCTCATCATAATATTGACACTGCCTATTTCATCTGTGTTAAAGAGCATCTCTTCATATCCCATGACCATTCCTAGCTGATCATCTGGCTTGATAACCATCATTACCCCTAGAATTGCTAGGATCATCACCGTAACAATCGCAAGAATTATCTTGTCGATGTGCTTGTTGCCCATCCGTTTTCCTCCTTATGACATATATTCGCCATTATAAGTTACAAGTGCTGCACTCAACACACCTTCTAAAGACGTTAACTTGTTTACAAACTGAGTCGATGCATCTTTTAATCTTACTTCTATAGATAGTTCAATGCCAGTCGAAGTCACAGTCTTTGCTTTCATACGCATCTCAGCATTAGCTTCTTTTAATAGCACCATTGCCGCCTCTTCACTCTTCTCATTTTGACAACGCAATACCAACATATAAGGAGCATCATTTACTCGTTTTCTAGAAAGTAGCACCAACATAACCCCTATAATAACAGAACCTAAAATTCCCAATGGAATTAAGCCTGCACCTATAACGATTCCCGCTGCCATTGACCAAAATAAAAATACAATTTCAACCGGATCTTTAATTGCTGCACGAAATCGTACAATAGAAAGTGCACCTACCATACCAAGAGACAATACAACATTAGATGTTACTGCCATAATAACAAGCGTTGTCACCGTAGTCATGCCCACAAGTGTTAAGGCAAAACTTGATGAATACATCATTCCTGTCAATGTCTTCTTATAAACATAGAAGATGAATAGCCCTACTACCAATGCAAATACGAGGGCAAATAACGTATCCGTGAGTGAAAAACTTCTCACACTATCTAAAAAACTAGACTTAAAAATATCATTAAAACTCATTTCTAATCCTCCAAAGTTATCTTTTATTTTTTATACTTTATGTTATGTATCATTCATTTTGCCGACATGCTGCATATTTAGAAAATGCACCTACTCTTGCACGCCCGAGCTGCAGCATATCTTGAATGTGACCTGGTAAAAATGTATCATACTTCACTTCCATAATCATACGACCATAGACATTAATAGGAACCGACGCCACTTCCGTATTCAAAAAGTCAGTGCTAGACAAACTTGTACGGATATTCATATCGAACGTAACTCTCACATTGCCAACCTCATACACATAAGGCTCTCTTTCATATAATACAAGCACCTGCGGGCGTAAAATCTGGGTCTTCATCTGAAAATCCAGTTCCTGCTGGAGCGAGTGAGATCGGTCATCCATCCAGTCATCTTCTCCCGCTAATAATCTTTCACAAGCATCTTTTGAAATAGCTGCCGAAGTCTTTAGACAAAGTCCGTTTACTTTCTGCTTTTTTTCTAACTTTATGTTTGAGGTAGCATCATTGTAATACCTGAGCCTAAATTTTTCTCTTCGACTTACACCATCCATTTTTTCTCTAAGTACCTTATCATCTAGATTATCAAAATAAAGACTTGTAACTTTATATCTTCCGCTTTCATCCACATAACTATCCGGTTGTATCAAGAAGCGTAATTTCTGATGTAGCACCATATATTCAGCATAGGAAATATCATATTTTAACTCATGTCTGTATTTATTTTTAACCACTTACCTGCCTCCTCCCATCATTTTTTCTCAAATTTTGCAAAATATCCTTTGCCCCAATCATAGGGGTATTGAGAATGCTTATTCTTAAATATCCCTTCAGCAATATTAATACAGATAATAGACATAACAAGAGTAAAGATGGTTGCTAGAATTACTTCTACTAAGGTAGGTGCACGTTCTGTAATAAAGCAAATGATGAATCCGACGAAAATAGGGAAAAAGCATCCGATTGAAGTTGCAAACCCAGGATTATAAATACTTCTTTTTCCTTTACTTGCAAACCTTTTTTTCATTTGAAAGCCTGCGATTGTATGT
>JBOFIR010000096.1:0-10806 GCA_051650265.1 Cellulosilyticaceae bacterium | reverse complement strand
CCTTTGCATTAGGCGCCGCAGGAATTGCCATCGTTGTAGCACTTGTGGTTGCTGCAGTTGCACTCATCATTGGTCTGATCTCACTTGCGTTGCCTCAAAAATGGCGTGATAAACTGGGCATTCATGTTCATATCAATCGCAAGTCTACCCACGCTGCATCACGTCCCCATACAACGCCTGATGGTAAACCCATCGTAGATGTTGACTTCAAAGAAGAACGCAAATAAACAGCTCCCACATTACTGTGGGAGCTATTTGTTTATGCTATGGGAAATGTGATAATAATTTTGAATAAATCGCCATCAAGTATAACCTCAAGCCTTCCACCCTGAAGTTCAGTAAAACTCTTGGCAATAGCCAGCCCTAATCCCGTCCCTTCTGTATGACGCGATGCATCACCTCTAACAAAACGTTCGGTAATCTGCTGTGGATCAAAGCTCAGCTCCTCTCTTGCGATATTCTTGAGAATCACCTGTACGCATTCACCTTCATCATATACCTCTATATAAGCACGAGAACCTGCCAAACTATACTTTGCCATATTATTAATCAAATTATCAAATATACGATAAGTGCGCATACTATCAAGTGCTAGCTTTACCTTATGGTCTGGAAACTGTGTTCTCACAGTAAGCTCACCTAAAGCCAAGCGATCTTCTAGTTCAAACAATGTCTGTTTGAGAAGTGCTACCACATCTACAGATTCTTTCTGTAAGATAATATTCCCACTACTGATTTTACTCATCTCAAACAAATCCTCAATAAGTACCTGTAGTCTTGCCGCCTTGCGGTCCAACGTATCAAGATACTGCTGTCTCTTCTCATCTGATAGCTGCTCGTCCTTGAGAAGGTCTACATAGGAAATAATGGATGTAAGGGGGGTCTTGAGGTCATGTGACACATTGGTAATCAAGTCTGTCTTCATCTTCTGACTCTTTACAGCCTCATCTACTGCTGTTTTGAACCCTTCTTGGATCTGTGTCAACTGCTCCTTGAGTGGATCAAATATGCCTAATTCCTCTGTTACATGCACTTCCAAATTTCCCGCTGCCATACCACTCGTGATACTCATCAGCTTTTCATACTTCTCACTTATATCCAGATAGGCACGCTTACTCAAGGCATACAATATGATGCCATAGATTACCACCCCTATTAATCCAAAGAACCAGAAACAACACAATACACCAATCCATAGACTATGCCATATGATCCATTTTCTAATTTTCTTGTAATCTTCTTGCTTCAAAGTGGTATTGGCCACTTTATCCGCTGCTTTGTTCTTGATACGAACGATACCTCTATATCCACCTGCAAGCAAACTCTTTGCCTTGATGTACTGCCATATCCCCTCTTTAAATATAGTCTTGATGAGCCATACAGTAGCAATCAGTGTCCAAAAGCCAACACTCCAAAATACGATATTAAGTAAAACTATCTGCATTTCATTTAACGCCAATGGCTTGAGATAAAAGCTTGCAAAGTACGTAATCTCACCTTTCATACACTGATCGATTACATCTGTTCCCCAGAAGTAGACTTGTATCAGTACAAGGCCGATCCCTGTGATCACTGCTTCTAGCGGGAATGCTTGAATTTTATCTAACCACCTTGCTGATTTAATCCATCTCATAGGGATACACAGTGCCACAAATCCAAGCATACAGCTTATCCCTACGATATACGCCATACCGACTATACGGTAGCCTTCACGGCTATACGAATCAATTTGGAAACTCAGGTTATCTTCATAGGTAAGTGAGTTGGTCACAGCAAAAATATAGGTCATATCTTTGATCCCCATAAAATCCTGAGGGTCCGTCACATACCATGTGCCCACATTATTAAAATTCTCTAGCGCTACTGCCCCTCTATTTTTTCCTGCCCCATAGATATAAGATTGAAAGACATTTCCTTTGTCATCGACCTCCAGTTCAATTACGTACTGATACTGCGCTTCTAACCAGCCATAGTCAATCTCCCCTGATTTTGTCATATACCCTTCCCCAAAATTGGTCATCACACTACCCTCTAGGTTATTGTGTGCATAATACTTAAAGTTTGGCGCATCTCGCTCTAGCTGCGTCTGCCAACTCAAAACCGCTTCATCAAACAACGTTTGATCCATATCTTCATGTAGATCTTCCGGTTCCTTTATAAAGACTTCTGTAGGTGTCAAAGGCTTCTGACCTTGAGCACGCATCAATGTATAATAGGTGGCGTAAGCACCTTTGATGACATAGTCATCAATAAATTCCTGCTGATTGAAATAGTTGTAGCCTTCCTCTATGATATTTTTTTTAATAGTAGGATATGAACCTACCATCAACAATGCACTTCCTAGCACAAGCACCAACGTCATGATTAGTGCCTGATAACTTTTGATAGGCGTCTTCTTTTGTCCTTTTGCCATCACGCGTTACTCCTTCTCACACATTTTTTCCATAATGACTTTTTTGTAAATTTCAAAATCTCTCAGCTGAGCATTTCCCATAGTGCCCAAATCATAGGCCTCAAAAGTCATCTTGCCAAAGGGTAGGGGAATCACATAATGATCCCATCTTTTTGTCAGATGTAATTTTCTCTTGTAACTTACTTTGATGAGGACATAGGGTTTGCTCCCTTCACACGAAAGCATCGCACCTAGCTTCTTGGGCTCATGATAAGGCCCTAACGGTCCATCCAGTGCAACACATAGTGTTTGCTTAGGCTGCCTTGCCCCATCTTTGAGCGCACGCAAGAAGCTTCTCATAGCCATGCCATCTGGCATGCGATAGACGTCCCCACCATACCTGCGTATCAATAGCTCAATATAATTGCCTCTCTTATCTGCCGTAACAATGACATGGGGTGTCACTTCACCACCTTGCAGTGTGCGTAGTAGAAAGTTCATCCCTAAGCTATCTCCGTGCCAAAATCCAAGGATTGCTTCTTGTTGTTTCAGCTGGTGGATTTGTGGATCTATCACGATCTGACTTGTACGTGCTACCCACTCAATATAAGCATAGTAAAGTTTACTGATGATCTGCTCATACTGCGTGAATTTTCTATGATACATAATACACACCTTCTTGCTCCGTTTCTTCTATCTGCATATTTGCCTCACTACTTCTTGCTAAAATTGCTTTCTGATAATAATGTTCGGCTTGTCTTGCAATACGCTCACCCGTAAAGCGTCTTGCAGTCTCATAAGCACCTTGGCATAGACTTTCAAAATGTGCTTTATTCTGAATCACCTTTTGGATTGCCGCAACCCACTGCGATAAGTCAGCCGGGGTCATATAGCCATTGTGCCCATTTGCAACAACTTCAACGACACCACTTGCCTCAATTGCCACAACTGGGCTGTGTGCAGCCATCGCCTCTAATAATACGATACCCTGTGTTTCTGATTGTGATGCAAATAAAAAGAGATCTGCTGCACCATAATAATGTTTCATCTCTTGATTAGGTATACTTCCTAGAAAGCTAACATTTTGATCTAGTCCCAACGACTTAACCTGCTGCTCTAGATTATGTCTCTCTGGTCCATCACCAATGAGCAGCATCTGAAATGTATCACCTATTGTTGCCTTAAGTTGTACTAATCCCTCAATCATAAAACTAATATTTTTTTCCTTGGATAATCTTGATACGCTACAGAACAAATGTTGTTTGTCACCCTTATAACGCTGACGAATACCTGCTATGTGTTCTTGTGATGCCTCAAAAAATTGTTGATCTAACCCCGTTGGGAGCACCTCAATAGGCGTCTCAACTCTCATATCCCCCAAAACTTCTTCCATCAATTGTGTTGGTGCAAAGATAAGATCACAGTACTTTGAATAGCCTCTCATATAATCCGGTATAACCTTTGTTTTGATCGTCTTCAAAACTGGACTATGTGGTGCTTTATTCTCTAGCTTTTCAAAAGGTTTGAAGTAATGTATATATTGCTCGTAGCGTGTATGATACGTATAGGCGACTGGAATATTATATTTTTTGCCTAAGTATGCCCCCATCCAGCCTGCTAGTGCAGGATGATGTACATGAATCATGTCAAATTGCAATACTTCAAAATAGTATGCGATCTCACGATCAAACCAGTGTGGCATGACGATATTTCCCTTAAGCTTATGTGTATAAGATCTGTATCTGATCACATAAGGATCAGCTTCTTGATCGTCATAGGTTGGTGCAAAGATATAGACTTCATGTCCTAGTGCACGTAATCCCTCACTCAGTCGCTCTATAGAGATTGGTACCCCGCCTACGAATGGTTTATAGTTATTTGTTAACATTGCAATTCTCATGATTCTGCTACCTTCTTTCTTATATAATGTGTCTTAAGATTGTTTGTCCAAAAAAGTAGCCACTTGCAATAAGCGCACCATTCCAAATAATGATGCCCAGTGCTGAGGACACCGTGTATTTCCAAAAATTGAGTTTCACGGCACCTGCTGGGATAGAAATAATCGTACGTGCCATCGGAATCAACTTACTAATAAAGACACCAATACTGCCTTTCTCTCGCAAGTAGGCCATCTGCTTATCGATGTAGTCTTTTTGCTTTGGAAACTTATCTGTATACTTTTTGAGTACATAGTCTCCACCCCATAGGCCAATACCATACAAAATCCAACTTGCAACTAATGCTGATAATACAGAAACAATAAGTGCCATAAAGAAAAGTCCATAATCAGACATATAGTTCATTATTTGATTCATTTCCATGTTTTGCTCCTCCTCCAACTGACCCCTGGTCATGTTATACCCCTATCTTACAAAGCAAATCTTAAAGGAAACGATAGCCTTTTCTAAAATTTTTCTTAAGAATTCTTAAACAAGTTCTTAGGACAATAAAAAAACGTGCACTTTATATGCACGTTTACTGTTTATCAATCTTATAACCTACGCCCCATACTACCTTAAGATAGATTGGATTTTTAGGATCTTGTTCTATTTTTTCCCGAATCTTTCTGACATGAACCATAATGGTATCGGTGTTAACTGCTATCTCATTCCACACTCTTTCATAGATCTCTTCAGCAGAAAATACATGGCCTTGGTTCGCCATTAGAAGCTCTAAAATACTGAACTCTCTGCGCGTAAGCTTCACCACATTCCCACCTACCCTCACTTCTTTTGTAGATTTATTGAGTTCAAGACCCCCACAACTCAGTACATCTGTCTGCTCTTCTACGGGACACTGAGTCATATTGATAAATCTTTCGTATCTTCTGATATGAGAATTCACCCTTGCAAGAAGCTCCATCACCTTAAATGGTTTGGTCACATAATCATCTGCACCTATGTTCAGGCCCATGATCTTATCCACTTCTTCTGACTTCGCAGAGAGCATCACCACAGGAAAATCATATTTTTCTCTCAGTTTCATCACGAAAGTAATGCCATCCATCACTGGCATCATCACATCTACGATCGCAAGATGGATTGTCTCTCGTTCTAATATTTCCAGACCTTCCATACCATTTCCTGCAATGAATACTTTGTAATTTTGGCTTGATAGATAAGCCTCCAAAGCTACTGCAATATCTCTTTCATCTTCTACTATAAGTATTTGATAAGCACTCACATGTCTACCTCTTTCTCTATAAGCTTCATCTTTAGTATTCCTAGTTTACACTAAAAAACTAAACTTTTACCTATAGAAATTCTTAAGATTCCCTTAACTTTATTAAGCATTGGTTTAATTTTTATCTCTCTCTTTCGAATTTCATATACCTTGTTCCTTGAAAAGTTAACCTCCCTCGGTCTCCTTCTACGAGTAATCCATACTCCTGACTTGGTACATGTACTTCCATACGGTCACCACTTTCAACTTCAAAAGTCACATAGTAACTTGTAGATGTGCTATGATGATGCATTTCTCCATGATGATGTGTCCCTCTACTCGTATGCCCACGCTTAGCAACAATGGCTGCCTCTACTGTCAATACGGGACTATTATTATTGGCATGCCATCCCCTAATACCTCTAATGACTCTAACAACAATAATAGCAAAAATCACCACAAACATAATCTGTACGATAAAAGGTATTATAAAAAAATTCCAACCCATCATTTTATCATCCCTCCTCTTTGGTTATACAAATCTCCCTATTAATCTATCAAGCAGCGCTCTACTATGCATCTACTGATATGAATTGAAACTGGGTCACGTCAAACAATCCAAGGTCAGTGAGTTTGACCTCTGGTATGACTGGCAGTGACATGAAACAAAGGGTCATAACTGGTTCTACCTCGGAGCTGATCCCTAGCACATCATGTGCCAGCTCATGGATCCGAGTCAGCTTTTCATCCACCCACTGACCGCTTTGGTCACTCATAAGACCTGCAATTGGCATCGGCATTGCCTCGACTACCTGCTCATCCCTTGCCAGTACGATGCCACCTTCCTGCTTGATGAGTGCCTCTACTGCAAAGGCCATATCCTCATCATTCGTTCCTACTGTAATGATATTATGGGAATCATGTGCAATTGATAGCGCAACTGCACCCGCTTTGATCCCATAATTTTTGAGTAATGCAACTGCCACATTACCTGTATTTTGATGGCGTTCAATAACGGCTACTTTGGCAATATCCTGCTCTGGATTATAAATAAAGTTGCCCGCGCTATCACGACTGACCGTTTCTACCTCTTTACGTGTCACTACACTTCCTGGGAGGATCGTAATCACATGCGCCTCATTTGCGCGAAGTGGCAATCTCAATTTCTCGAGGGAAAACTCTTTTACGTGGAAACTTCCCTTCGTTGCTTCTATAGGATGCACCTCATACTGAGGAAGATAGCGTCCGTCTTGTGCGACAAGCTGCCCACCGATCCATACTTTTTCCACATTGAATGTTACAAGATCCTCAACTAGCATCAGGTCCGCACGGAGCCCTGGCGCTACCGCCCCTCGGTCTGCCAAGCCAAAGCACTCTGCACTATTCAGCGAGCCCATCTGAATGGCTGTGATTGGATCAATCCCCTCTTCCACGCAGATACGCAGGTGATGATTGATATGTCCCTGGCTCAGTATCGTCTTTGGTTGACAGTCATCACAGCAAAGCACACATCTTCTACTATTAGTAGCTGTCACACCCTTTAATAGATTTCTCAGGTCATGGCAAGCCGAACCTTGTCTAAGTAGCACATACATACCACGTGCAATACGTGCCTCCAGATCTGCTACAGTCGCACACTCATGATCTGTACGGATACTCGCCGCCGCATAGGCATTGAGCGCATTGCCCTCAAGCCCTGGGCTATGCCCATCTATGACTTTGTGGCCACTCTTTGCCACAGCCAGCTTATCTAAGACAGCTTCTTCCCCATTTACAACACCTGGAAAATCCATGAACTCTCCAAGTCCCCAGATCCCCTCTTGCCCAAAGAGTTTTATCATCTGCTTGGCATCAATCACAGCACCTGAGTGTTCAAAAGGTGTAGCAGGTACACAAGATGGCAACATAAACTTGATATCAAGCGCTGTATGCTTTGCTGCCTCCAACATATAACCTATGCCCCGCTCACCACATACATTGGCAATCTCATGTGGGTCTGCCATGATAGTAGTTGTGCCATGTGGTACTACCAATCGTCCGAGTTCTTCTGGGCTTACATAAGATGATTCAATATGGATATGGCTATCAATAAGCCCTGGTGCTAGATACTTTCCTTCAGCATCAATCTCATGGGGTCCTGTGTACTGACCAACACCTGCAATCAGGTCTTCACATAAGGCCACATCACCCTCAATAATCCCTCCATTGTACACGTCAATCACTTTACAATTTTTAATCACCGTATCTGCTGGGATTCTTCCTGCTGCTATATCAATCAATCGTTTAAGTTGTTTCTTCTCCATATTGCTTCCTCCTTTTTTGTCTTATTCATATGTATGTCATCGCACCCTACGTACATGCACTTTAAATATAATCAATGTTTCTTCTACGGATTTGGTTGAATTGAATAATCTCTGTATCAATATATTCTAGTGCATAGATCATCGGCCGATCCTCGGAGTCATAGTTGACACCTTTTAGAAGGAGATAGGGCTTGTCCATACACTCACCTTGTTCAATCAGTTCATTGAGCTCCAGGACTTCCCTCGCTGCTACCACATCGATTTGCACGCGGTCCCACATAATCTTGATACCAGCCTTTTGATAGAGAAAATGGAAGATTGAGTCTGTATAGACCTCCATATCTTCTAACGACTCTATAGGAATATGGGTGAGATCGACATAATCAATGCAACATGCGCACAGCCTATCATCTGCAAAGAAAAGCTTCTTACAAACACTGACTGCAGTTCCTGCTTCTAACCCCAATTCTTGAGCAATTTCAGGGCTCACTTCCTCCACATAACTCTCGGCCAATTTGGTACTTGGTGTAAAGCCACTCTTACGGATCATATCACAAAAATGCATGACTGGGTTAAAGTTAACTTTAATATCCATAGACTCTACATTAACAAATGTTCCTTTTCCCTGTTTTCTAAAAATCACACCGTCTGTAGCAAGTTCATTTAGTACCGCCCTTAGTGTAATACGACTTACACCCATCATCTCACAGAGCTGCTCTTCCCTTGGTAGTTTATTACTTGTCTCCAAATCCATACACTTAATATACTTAATGACTTCATTTTTGACCTGTGTCTTTAAGTCTACACGCTGTAATTTATGGGTCATCATGGCATTCTCCTTCATCTCATTTGTTCATATTTTTCTCTCCATTATAACCTAATCCTTTAGGATCTGAAAGCATAAAAAAAGGCACCTCTCTCGGAGATGCCCATACAACTTATGGTTGCCAATAGCTAAACCCATAAGACATAATGCCTATGCTTGCTAAAATCCCTATATTCCCTAATGTAATCACCATGCTTACCTGAGAGAGGCACGCTGCAAAAGCACTCAGCCCCATGAGTATAATACCAATAATTGCCCAAACACTGTATTTATTCACACTCAATTCCTCCTAATTTTCCTTTTTGCCCGCTCATGATTCCTGTCAAAATCGGGAAAATGAGTAGGGATGAGATCAAACTTATTAATGCTGGTAACCCAACTGGTATGATATAAGAAAGAATTAATGCAACGCCCCATGTGATAAATGCAGGTGCATTCCACTTCTTAAAGCTTACCGTTTCTAATGATTCAAACTGACCTTTATTTACAATAAAGTAGTCTGCAATGATAATCCCCGCTAGTGGTGGTACAATATTGCCTAGCGCATCTAAGAAGCCAAATAATGCACTGATCTCATAAGGTTTTGTGAGTGTTGCCAATGCCGCAATACCAATGACGATTACAATCATTTTCTTACGATCCATATTAAATGAATTTGCAAGATTTAATGAGTTTGAATAAAGGTTAGCTGCATTCGTCGTAAAAATGTTAGTTGTCATCAAGATAATAGAAGGGATGAGTAGTCCCATTGATAGTAATACTTCTGTGAGGTCACTATTATTGAGTGCAATCGTTGCTAGTGCCCCGCAAACGATCATCATCGTATTACCAAGAAGTAATCCTGTAAGTGAACTCAGTACCGCTTCCTTCGTTGAACGTGCATAACGCATAATATCTGCAATACAAGTAGACGTTGATAATACCCATGTTCCAATAACTGCTGTAATCCCCGAACTGATCGCCATAGGAGCTGATGGTTCATAAGCTAAAATATTTTCAAGTCCCCCTGCAATCCCTACCGCACGAACAGATGTCGCTATAGATAAGAAGATAATCGCAGGAATGGATACATAGCCAAGAACTGTAATGGCCTTAATTCCCTTAAAGGAAAAGATCCCCATCACAATGGCACTTAGTACCATACAGATACTCTCTCCTAACGTGCCAAAGTTGAAAATCAAGGCGATAAAATGACCATATGTAGCTGCTTGAATAATGTACCACCCAAGATTAACTGCTGGTACAAAGAAAGATGCAATACGAGAGCCATTGGTACCAAAACTATATTTGGTAATCAGCGCAAAAGTGAGCCCGTTTTTACTAGAAATAATACTTACAAGTGTTGCAATGATCCCTAAGAAAAGGTTTCCTAATAATGAAACCATGAGGATTTGCTTAAATGTTAACCCCATCGCTAGACCACCACCGGTCATCATGCTTGTGATTACAAAAACATATCCCGTCCAAACTATTGTTAAACTCATATAACTTTTTCGTTGTTCTTGTGGTACTGCTGTAAATTCATAATCTGTCTCAACTTGCCCATTTTTTGTTACTTCTGCCACTGATCTTCCCCCTGCCCTAAGTTATTTTGTGATATTACTTATTCCAGAAATCTTTGTGAACCTGTGCGACTGCATCAACAATCTCAGGGAACGGCCCTAAAACTTCAATGGCTTTTTGACCACGTGCAAGGACATCTCTACATGGCAGGTCAAATGTTGGATTCTTTGGATCACTTCCTGTGATTGTCAGTAGATCTCTCTCTGTCATACCAAATACGATACGCCCAAGATTTGCCCAATACATCGCTCCTGTACACATTGCGCATGGTTCTGCTGTTGAGTAAAGTGTACAGGTCCATAAGAACTCTTTTGAGTACTTTTGAGATGCCTTTTCGATAAGCTGTGTCTCTGCGTGCCCTGTACATTTGTACTCTGTTCCTTCGATATTCATTTGTTCCATGAGGATTTCACCCTCTTGGTCTACTAGGATACATCCGAAAGGCATGTTCCCTGTATCTCTCGCCATTTGTGAAACCTCTACACATCTTTGTAAATAATATAAATGCTCTTTATATGCCATTTTGTTATTCCTCCGTTCAAAAGTAATAGGTATTACCT
>JBOFIR010000095.1:0-5474 GCA_051650265.1 Cellulosilyticaceae bacterium | reverse complement strand
CACTTCCTGAATATCTAAGTTGGGAGCAGATGCGCCCTTATGTTTATCAGCTGATTGCAGGTTCTAAACAACCTTCTTATCTAAAGATTGTCTTTGCAACCACACCTGAGAAAACTGCACAACTTTCTACAGTCGCTTCAACTTTTTTCCTTAACATTACCTACAAAGAACTGGAGATGAGTTGTAGCACTGGTGTTGCTTACCAAACATTTACTTTGGATAAGAGCGATGAAAAAATTTGGGATGATCGTATGCAGAAATTCTTATTAAAATATGATTTTCTATAGAGGTGAAGGGGATGAACTATCGTAAGCTTGAAATCAGCTTTCTTTGTTTACTGGTTATGACACTTTTACAATTCATAGTCAGTGCATTCGTTGTTCAAAATCATATCATTACATTTTTATCCATCATTGCTATAGGTCTATGTATTTTAGGTCTATGGTATGTGAATAAACAAAAAAGGGAGTAGCTCATATGTAACCATATGATTTACTCCCTTTCGTCTTGTAGGAATGTATATTAAAACATTCCTATCTGGATGTGAGTAAGCTTTACGCTACTCCTCACCCAACCCATCACGATTTACTGACGTGGTGGTTAAATTATTTTCCGCCCATTTGTTGTTCTTGAGCTTGGATCATACGTTTAACCATTTCTCCACCTACTGATCCAGCTTGGCGAGCTGTGATGTCTCCGTTGTACCCTTGTTTTAATGGTACGCCAAGTTCAGAAGCCACTTCTTGTTTCATTGATTCTAATGCTGGATTTTTCATCATAAATTCCTCCTTAAGATTGGATGAGATGTTTTTTTATAACCACCTTGTTGCGCTGGTTATAGTCATAATGTAACCCAAATGCAGTGTCATTATTACACCTATTTTACAGTAAATATTGCCAGTACTCTCTTTTAAACAACATGTATAATTACTCTGACTTGAACTTCCCATTTGTTCGGTGTATGATAATATTGTTTCATTTTATTATTATAGTCAAACAAAGGAGGATTTAAATTATGGCTAAGCAAGGCACATTGTCTATTCATAGTGAGAATATCTTTCCCATTATAAAGAAATGGCTCTATTCTGATCATGATATTTTCATACGTGAACTGGTATCAAATGCATCAGATGCTATTTTGAAGTTCAAGAAACTTTGTGAAATAGGGGAAGCGACTGACACACTCAATGCACCATATGAAATCACGGTTACAGTAAACAAAGAAGAAGGAACAATCGTCATCTCTGATAACGGTATCGGTCTCACTGTGGATGAAGTAGAAAAATACATCACACAGATCGCATTTTCTGGAGCTGAAGATTTCCTCAATCAATACAAAGATAAAATGGCAGATGATCAAATCATCGGTCACTTTGGTCTTGGTTTCTACTCAAGCTTTATGGTATCTGATCAGGTTACTATTGATTCACTTTCTTACCATAGTGACGAAGCGATCAAATGGACTTGTGACGGTGGCACCACTTACGAACTTTCTGAAGGAACACGTCTAACACGTGGTACAGACATTACACTTCACGTGTCTGAGGAAAGTAAGCTCTTCTTAGACTTCTACAAACTCTCTGAAATTCTTGAAAAATACTGCTCATTTATGCCAGTACCAATCTATGTAGTGGATGGTGATAAAGCTCATGAGCAAACTGAGGTCGTAGAAACTGAAGGCGAAGCACCTATCGTAGATGCACCAACACCAATCAACGATACCACACCACTTTATACACAAAAGCCTTCTGAGTGCAAAGATGAAGACTATAAAGCCTTCTATCAAAAGACTTTTATGGACTTTAATGAACCACTCTTCTGGATTCATCTCAATATGGATTATCCTTTTAGACTCAAAGGGATTCTCTACTTCCCAAAACTTCAGCATGAATTCGAAGTAGCAGAAGGCAAGATCAAACTCTACAACAACCAAGTGTTCGTTGCTGAAAATATCAAAGAAGTGATTCCTGAATTCCTACTTCTTCTTAAGGGTGTCATTGACTGCCCCGATCTGCCACTGAATGTCTCAAGAAGTTTCCTTCAAAACGATGGTTTTGTACAAAAAATCTCTGACTACATCACAAAGAAGGTTGCAGACAAACTCACAAGTCTCTCAAAGAAAGAAAATGAAAACTACAAAAAATTCTGGGATGATATTGCACCATTTATCAAGTATGGCTGTCTCAAAGAAGCTAAATTCTATGATAAGATGAAAGATCATATTCTCTTCAAGACAATTGAAGATGAACATGTCACTCTAGGCGAATACTTAGAGCGTGCAAAAGACCAGCATGAAGGCAAAGTATTCTATGTCTCAGACAAAAACCAACAGTCTCAGTACATCAATCTCTTCAAAGAGAATGGCCTTTTAGGCGTATACTTACCACATCCAATCGATGCCCCTTTCATTTCACACATGGAAGCTTCTAATAAAGAAGTGAAGTTCCTACGCATCGACTCTGATCTTGCCTCTGCGCTCAAAGGCGAAGAAGCAGATAAAACACATGAAGAGGCGCTCACAAACCTCTTTAAAGCAGTGCTTGGCAAAGAAACGCTCAAAGTTTCTATGGAAAACCTGAAGTCAAAAGGCATTGCTTCAATGCTTCTTGTATCAGAAGAAGGTCGTCGTATGCAAGAGATGATGAAGATGTATGGCATGTCTACTATGGGGCTTCCAGAAAATGAGGCAACGCTTGTCCTCAATCAAAATCATCCACTCATCACGGCACTCTCTGATGAAGCAGTGAATACTGAAACAAAAGAAATGGTCTGCAAACATCTCTATGACCTTGCGCTCCTTTCTAACCAGACACTTTCTCCTGAAGCGCTCACAGCTTTCATTGAGAGAAATAACACCCTTTTACTTCAAATGACCCAACACTAAAACAAAAGAGTGGCTGCCTTTGCAGCCACTCTTTTTATTCTTGACAGTCAGTCAGCATCCCTTCTCCTGTGGAGATAAAAACAATATCCCCGCATTTGTCCGAGCGGTGTACCTCCATATGTTTGAGTTTATCTAATGTCTCCTTGTGCGGATGCCCATACTTATTATTAACACCACATGTAATCACTGCGTACTTAGGTTTCACGCGGTCCAAGAAATCTTGCGTTGTACTACTTCTCGAACCGTGATGTCCCAGTTTTAACACATCTACAGGCCCCACTTTTTTGAGAATACGCCTCTCAACTTCTGCTTCAGCATCCCCCATCAATAAGACTTTATCCTTGCCATTCACATAGGTAATGACAAGGGATTGATTATTGGTTTCCTTTGCCCCTTGTGTATTAAGCACAGTGAAACTCCCCTCACCTAGTTCAAAATGACTACCTTCTAGTGGCACACTAGGTGTAACACCTCTATTCATAGCCGCCTCAATAAAGTCCCTATATGTCTTTGTGTCAGCACTGCCATTCGCAACAAGAAGTTGCCCAACCTCATAGTGATCCAGTACAGCATCTAGACCACCAATATGGTCCGCATGTGGATGGGTAGCCACCACATAATCAAGCTTTCTTACCCCTTGCTTGCGCAGATAGTTTACGACTCTCGCCTCATCATCATTGTCTCCCCCATCTACCAATAGGGTTTTGCCATCATTGACAATCAAGATTGCATCCGAATTACCTGTATCGATAAAATGGACCTCCGATTGACTATATTCTAAACGCCCCTCTGTGAGTTCTGTGAGCATTCCTTCAGGAATTTCACCCCATATACCTACAAGACAGAGTACTAAAACTACACCGATACTCCACTGTATAATACGCTTATGTAAATCTGTAAATTTTCTTCCCATGCTGATTCTCCTTCTTTATGTCATCTTCTCATTTATTATAAACTATTTCTCAACCTCTGTCTTATAAGTGCTCACAAAAAACTCTCCCTAAGGAGCGCCTCATCTTACTTGATATCAAAAGTAACACTATTGTTTATTATCACATAGTACACAATTTTGCAAACTCATTAGTTTGGCCAATTTTTCCATTTATATTATAAGCATAAAATGACGTATTCCGCACATACTACTCTTGTAAAACCAATTTGAATGAGGAGGTACCAAGATGATTAATCAACGTAACCAAAACATTCATACAAAAGAGGCTTCTTATGCAATTTTAGCTGGAGATGAACCGCCAGAGTATTAAGGCCTATAAAGTTTCTTTAAGGTGATTTTGTAGGCGGATTGGTTTTCACAATGAAGAAGCTACCTCATATTCTACTAAGTGTAGTGTTGAGGTAGCTTCTTTCTTTTTATTTATACAGTTAATTCAAATACCGTTGCAATCTGTTCGTTTGCTACTTGCGCTACTGAACAAGTCACTCTGAGGCCAGCTTCTGTCTGCTCAAACCTAATCGTCTCCTCACAGCCTAATAGACGTACGGCTGTCACATCCTCATGATAAGGAATGAGCCACTCATTGACTGTGCCCTCCTGCTGATCAGGTGCCCAGTAAGATGGAACATGCCAATCCACTTTTGAGAAGTACGCCGAAATCCCCATCCCCCGACTTCTAAACGCTTCACTTTCTTAATCTAAGACCTTAGGGAAAGTATATTTTAGCTCACAGCAACTTATCAATATATTTTAAAAATTTAGCATTGTATTTATTTTTTAGTTTATACTTTCTAAATATTTTGTATCCAATATATCTCTCAAATGTGAATTTGCACAATTTTTTAGTATATTATTTCAAAATTTAATTAATCTTTTATAATTTTATTGTTTTTTATATAATATTTTTTTAAATTAATTTTACAACTTGTCATATCTTAGTTTTTTGTAAGGTTCGGCTTCATTTTTTTGAGGTTATTTTTTAATTTTATTTAAGGGGGAGATTTATGAAATTAATGAGAAAGAACAAAAAAATTCTAACAGGACTTGTAGCTGGTGTGATGCTACTCAGTACAGGGTGTGGCAATACTGCCTCCACAACAAGTGCCAATGTTGATCCAACGACAGCAACTGAATCAGCGAAAGATAGTGACAAAAAATCAGAAGCACCTGTAGTGATTCGCTATGGTTCACACTGTGCAAACGAAGAAAACCCTAACTATAAAGATCCCGTATCTGGGGAATATGCGATGTCTGAGGAAGAGCGCGAGAAAAAACTTGCTGTTCTTGATCACATCAAAGAAACACTCAATGTAGACTTCCAGTTCGTTCAATACCCTGGTGATACAGGCGAAGTACTTCTTCAAAGTGTTATGGCCGGAGATCCAGTTTGTGATGTAGCACGTATTTATACATATGGTGCTGGTGGCATCCTTGGACAAAACGTCCTGCAACCACTTGACCAGTGGACAGACCTTCTCGGTGATCCTGCACCACCAAAAGTTTTTGACAAGTCTTACTTCATCAGAATAGGTGGCGACCGTACACATACATTCTTACCACTCATGTATAATATCAGCTACCTTGAAGCTGTTCCTGCGCTCAAAGAAAATGGAAAAACAGTATATCCTACTGACCTTT
>JBOFIR010000094.1:0-24768 GCA_051650265.1 Cellulosilyticaceae bacterium | reverse complement strand
TACAAATAGTTTTGCTTAATCTATCATAACTATTCATCTAAGCATATAGAAAGAGTGGGTAAAAACCCACTCTTTCTAGTCGCAACATCTATTTATACTAAAAGATTATAATACTTTTTTCAGTAAAATGCAAGTATTTAACCCTAAACTAATTCTTGGATCTCCTCCATGAGGGCTTTAAATAACTCATCTTCTTTCACTTTACGAACGATCTCCCCCTTCTTGAAGATCAGTCCTTCCTTCTTACCACCGGCAATACCAATATCTGCCTCTCTCGCTTCACCTGGTCCATTGACCACACATCCCATAACCGCAATCTTAAGTGGCTTCGTGATATGTTTTGTCTCTTCCTCCACACGTTTTGCAAGTCCAATCAGGTCCACCTCTGTTCGCCCACAGGTTGGACAAGAAACGATTTCTACACCAAACTGACCAAGTTCTAAGGATTGAAGCACACTTCGTGCACATTCAATCTCTTTTACCGGATCGTCTGATAGCGAGACACGAATCGTGTCCCCAATTCCTCTTGAGAGAATTGCACCTAAACCTACAGAAGACTTAATTGTCCCTCTATAAAGTGTTCCTGATTCAGTGATACCTATATGAAGTGGATAATTGTAGTGTTCTGCAAATAATGTATAAGCATCAATAGCAAGTGGCACATTAGATGCCTTCAGTGAAATCACGATATCCCTAAAATCCATAGACTCCAAGATATCAATATGTTTCTTAGCACTCTCCAACATCGCTGTTGCATTCACCCCGCCATGCTGTTTAAGGAGCTCCTTTTCCACGGATCCAGAGTTTACACCAATACGAATAGGAATATTATACTGGGATGCTTTACGTACAACTTCTTCCACCTTCTCACGCTTCCCGATATTCCCAGGATTGATGCGAAGCTTATCAATGCCATTTTCGATCGCCATGAGTGCAAGTCTATGATCAAAATGAATATCTGCTACAAGTGGAATATGGATACGACTGGCAATCTGATCAATTGCCTTTGCAGCAGCCTCATCTGGCACAGCAATACGCACCACCTCACACCCTGTTGCTTCTAGCTCTAAAATCTGTGCAATGGTAGCCTCTACATCAGAGGTCTTTGTATTCGTCATAGATTGAATAACAATAGGGTTGCCCCCACCAATTTTTACGTCCTTAACTTGTACGACTCTTGTCTGTTCTCTTGTATACATTATCTCACTATCCTCATTACATCATTATAAAGTACAACCACCATCAGTAGCATCAATAGTACGAAGCCAATAAAGTGCACCATACCTTCTTTTTCCGGATCAACTGGTTTACGACGTATCATTTCAATTAAAGTAAACACAATACGTCCACCATCTAATGCTGGAAGTGGTAGTAAATTCAATACCGCTAAGTTTGCTGATAAAATAGCTGCGATATAGATCATCTGCATAATCGCCATATCAAGTCCATAAGCAATACTTGCATTCCATGCCTCTGCACTAATCTGGGTTACACCCACAATCCCTGCAACTTCATCAAGCCCTACTTTTTGTGTCACTAATGCTATAAAACCATCAAACACTTGGCCTATCACTTTAAAAGTAGCAATAAAGCCATCTTTCACCATGCGTATCACATTTGTGTGACTACTTGTAGGCATAAACCCAAACTTACCACTACCATCTGGTCTGATTTCAGGCTGAATCTTTAAAGTTATTGTGCCCTGATTCGGCCTATTAATCTCGAATGTATAAGTTTTCTTTGGATCTTTGGTGGCATCATGAATATCATCAATATCTTTGATTGTCTGTCCATCAATTGAATTGATTTCATCTCCAGCAAGTAATCCTGCCACAGCCGCTGGCATATTAGGTGATACCGATTCAACTTTATTGGTACCATACCCTTGGTAGCCAACAAAAATTGTAAGTAATAACCACGCAAGCAAGAAATTCATAACTGCTCCTGCTACAAAGATAATGAAGCGTTGATAAGGTTTTTTACTCATCATTGAACCAGGTCCTGTTACATCCCCTGCTTCTCCCTCCATACTACAAAAGCCACCAATAGGAAATGCTCTTAGTGTATAAAGTGTTTCCCCTTTTTGTTTACTCCAGAGCTTAGGCCCCATGCCAATAGCAAATTCATTAACCCTTACACCAAATTTTTTTGCCGTAATATAGTGTCCCCATTCATGTACAACTACGATGATCGCAAATATAATAACAATCGCTATAATACCTGTTAGCATACATCTACCTTCCTTCTACTATATTCCCTAGCCCACTCATCAGCGTCTAGAATTTCTTGAAGACTTGGCCTATTAATACATATGTGTGCCTGCATCGCTTCATGTATCAATTCTGGAATTTGCACAAAGGAAATCTTATGATCAAGGAATGCATCAACAGCAATTTCATTGGCTGCATTAAGTACTGCTGGCATCGTTCCTCCTCGTTTAAGTGCCTCATATGCTAAATCAAGACATGGAAAAAGTGTACGTTTTGGTGTATCAAATGAAAGAGACTTTATTTTTGTCCAATCTAACTTTTCAATATGTGGCGCCTCATGACGCTCTGGATAATACAAGGCATAACTAATCGGATGTCTCATATCTGGCATACCAAGCTGTGCCATAGTTGATCCATCTTTATACTCTACCATAGAGTGAATAATACTTTCTTTGTGTACCACCACATCAATTTCCTCTACTGGCACATCAAAGAGATGCTTTGCCTCAATGACCTCTAATCCCTTATTCATTAGCGTCGCTGAATCAATAGTGATTTTACTTCCCATGCTCCAGTTTGGATGTTTAAGTGCCGCTTCTACTGTGATACCTTGAAGCATTTCCTCTGTGTAGTCTCTAAATGGACCACCCGATGCAGTTAAGACAAGTCTTGAAATCCACCCATGCTTGTTGCCTTGAAGACACTGATAGATCGCCGAATGCTCACTATCTACAGGTAAAATTGCTACATCATGTGCTCTTGCAAGATCCATTACAAGCTCACCTGCCGTTACTAGCGTTTCTTTATTAGCTAATGCAATGGTTTTTTTCATCTTAATTGCTTCAATAGTTGGAAGCAGCCCAATCATTCCGACTACAGCCGTCACAAGCACCTCTACCTCTTCTAGTGTCGCTACTGCCACAAGCCCTTCCATTCCAGCTTTAACTTCAGTCTCAATACCTTGCTCTTTTAGACGCTGCGCTAACTCCTTCGCCTTTTCTGGCTGCATCACAGCTACAATCCTTGGTCTATATATTTTTATTTGCTCTTCTAACAAATCAATCTGTCTATTGGTTGTAAGCCCAGCTACCTTGAACTGACTGTCCTTTGATATCACATCAAGTGTTTGTGTACCAATAGAGCCTGTAGAGCCTAGTATGGCTATTGTTCTTTGTTTCACTGTATTTACTCCTATCTACTTAATAAGTGGCGCAGCCAAAGTTAAAGCAATGGCGATAACTGGTGCCACAAATAAAATACTATCAAAGCGGTCTAATACACCGCCATGTCCTGGAAAAATATGTCCATAATCTTTTTCTTCAAGCATACGCTTGATTGCAGAAGCTGCTAGATCACCTACTTGAGAGATCAGTGCTGCCACAAATACGATGATACTGATGAGCCCAAGATGCTGCGTTAATGGCACTTTAAAGAAGTTTGTATAAGCCACTGTATAAATAACAGCAATGATTACTGCTCCTATTGCACCACCTATTGCACCCTCTATCGTTTTCTTTGGGCTCAAATGAGGTGCAAGCTTGTGCTTACCAAAGAACATTCCTGCAAAGTAAGCACATGTATCACTTCCCCATGCACTAATAAAGATAAACCATACGAAGAACTCTCCATAAGGTAATGCTCTTACTGTAATAATAAATCCAATTAATAATGCAACATAAAGCGGGCCTAATAAGGTCAGTGTGATATCTATAATATGATACTTTGGATACTTGAAGACCATCACAACCATCGCAATGACAATGAGCACCGCACAATACATTGCAAAGTGTGTTGTAATCCACTCAAATGCCAAGAAATACACCGCTGTACTCAGGTAGCCTATCCACTTAATCGGCTTGTACTTTTTCCCAAGCACATGATAAAGCTCATAGACCCCTATCAGCGCAACAATCATCCCAGCATACTTTAATACAGGATTACCTAGATACATGAGCAAAATAACTACTGGAATACCTATAACCCCTGTCAATATTCTCGTAAGCACGCATATACCTCCTACTCGCTTTTTCCAAAGCGTCTTTTTCGATTAGTGTAGGCCTCTAATGCTAAATCAAATGCTTTCTCATCAAAGTCCGGCCATAAACATTCTGCAAAATAGAATTCAGTGTACGCCAGTTGCCATGGTAAAAAGTTACTTGTACGTAGTTCACCACTTGTACGAATCATCAAATCTGGATCAGGCATCCCCACCGTATCAAGATAGTTCGCAATTGTCTCTTCTTTAATCTGTTCTGCATCAATCTTACCCAGCTTTTGATCAAACATCATTTGTTTAACTGCACGTAAGATCTCATCTCTACCACCATAATTGAGGGCAATGTTCATACAAAGTCCTTTTTTATCTTTTGTAATTGTCTCTAGTTGATTAATTTGCTCTCTAATATCCTCCGGAAGACCTTTTTTGTCCCCTATTACACGAAACTGCATATCATCTCTTTTTGCACGTCTGAGGTGGTCTTTCATATAGTGTCTCATTAGATTCATGAGCCCATCCACTTCTTCTTGCGGTCTGTTCCAATTCTCGGTTGAAAAAGCATAGACAGTAAGGTAGTTTACCCCTTTTTTCTCAGCATACTTTGCAATATTTCTAAGTACCTCCGAGCCACGCTTATGCCCCTCATTACGTGTCTTTTTACGTTCTTTTGCCCATCTTCCATTACCATCCATTATAATTGCAACATGTGTTGGAATCATGTTTTTTTCCATCTTTATAGTCCTCCTCGGTTGCTTCTAGTTAAAACCCTCCACATAACAAGAAAACCCCTCATATTGAGGAGTTTTAAGTAATTTATACAGATAAAATATCCTTATTTTTAGTCTCAACATGACGATCAATATCATCTACAAATTTATCTGTGATTTTTTGTACATCTGTTTCAACGCTTGCATATTCGTCTTCTGTAATCTCATTTGCTTTTTGCATTTTTTTGAAAGCATCGAGTGCTTCTCTTCTGATATTACGAACAGCAACTTTTGCATTTTCACCTTTTTTCTTGATCTCTTTTGTAAGTTCTTTACGACGATCTTCTGTTAATTCTGGGAAAACGAGGCGAATCATTTTTCCATCATTTGATGGATTAATCCCAAGATCTGATTCATTGATTGCTTTTTCAATCAACTTAAGTACAGATGCATCCCATGGTTGAATTTGGAGGATACGTGGCTCTGGCACACTAATATTCCCCACTTGGTTCATTGGTGTTGGTGCACCATAGTATTCCACACTAATTCTGTCTAATACATGAGGATTTGCTCTTCCCGCTCTAATTGTAGCAAAATCATCTGTTAAGGCTGTAATTGTTTTCGTCATTTTGTCTTCGTATTTTTTCATCTCTGATCTCATTTATAGATCCTCCTTACAACTTTTGGTTAATGATTATTCTGTATAGATAGTCGTCCCAATGGCTTCACCTTGGGCAACTCTGTTAATCCCATCCTCTGTTCCAAGATCGAATACAAGAATTGGTAGTTTTTGGTCAATACATAACGTAGCTGCAGCTGCATCTATCGCTTTAAGATTTTGTGCTAAAACATCTTGGCAAGAAATTCTATCATATTTTTTTGCATTTGGATTGAGTTTAGGATCACTGTCATAAACACCATCTATGTTCTTAGCAAAGAGTAGAGCATCCACCTCAATCTCACAACCTCTTAGGGCTGCACCTGTATCTGTTGAGAAGAAAGGATGTCCTGTTCCACCCGCGAAAAATACAATTTTGTTATTTTTCATGTGCGTTAAAGCACTATCTTTTGAGAACATTTCTGTCATATTCCCAACTTGGAATGGTGTCTGTACCACAGCGCCAATCCCTTCGGCTCTACATACATCTGCCACATAAATAGCATTCATCACAGTCGCTAACATTCCAATTTGGTCTGCTTTTGTACGATCCATATCACCTGATGTTCTACCTCTCCAGAAGTTACCTCCACCGATTACAACAGAAACTTCTGTTCCAGCTGCTACAAGCTTTTTAAGTTGTTTCACAACACTTGTGATGATTTGGTGATCAAAACCTTTGCCCTGCTCTCCAGCAAGTGCTTCTCCACTTAATTTTACTAATACTCTATTGTATTTTTGCATTATATTCACCTTCCTGCTAATGATACTCTACCACAAAAAGTTATGGATTTCTAGATGTATTTTAAACGAATTGTCCTAAAAAAAAGGGACACACAAGTGTGCCCCTATTGGATCATTATCCGTTGATTTGTTTTGCAACTTCTTCAGCAAAGTTCTCTTCTTTTTTCTCGATACCTTCACCAGTTTCAAAACGAACAAAGCTCTTAATTGCATCTGCATTTCCAAGTTCTGCAGCTACATATTTACCAACTGTGAAGTCTGGATCTTTAACATATTCTTGTTCAAGTAAGCAGATTTCTTTAAGTTGTTTGTTTAATCTACCGATTACCATTTTTTCAATGATAGCTTCAGGTTTTCCTGGATTTTCGTTGATAGCTTGAGCCATAAGAATTTCTTTTTCTTTCTCTTGTTTCTCTGCAGAAACATCAGCAGTTGAAAGGAATTCTGGGTTAGCAGCAGCAATTTGCATTGCTACGTTTTTACCAACTTCTTCAACTTTTTCACCTTCGCCAGCTACTTCAACGATTGCTACGATTCTACCACCACCGTGTGTGTATGATACGAATGTACCTTCTGTTGACATACAAGCTGCACGACGAATGTTTAAGTTTTCACCGATTACAGCAATTTTTTCAATTAATACATCACCAACAGTTTTTGAAGCATCTTCAATCCATGGTAATGCTTTTAACGCTTCTACGTCATTTACGTTGTTTTCAAGTACCATTTGAGCAACTTGATTTACGAAAGTAACGAATTGTTCGTTTTTAGCAACGAAGTCTGTTTGAGAGTTGATCTCTACTAAACCAGCAGTTTTTTTATCAGCTGAAAGCATCTCTTTTACAAGACCTTCTGCAGCGATACAACCAGCTTTTTTAGCAGCTTTAACTAAACCTGTTTCACGAAGTACTTCGATTGCTTTTTCGATGTCTCCATCTACTTGTGTAAGAACTTTTTTGCAGTCCATCATACCTGCGCCAGATCTTTCACGTAATTCTTTAACCATAGCAGCTGTAATTGCCATTTTTCTTACCTCCAGGGATGTATAATTATTCAGCGCTTACTACTTCTGCACTGTTGTTTTCTTCTGTAGTTGTTTCAAAGATTTCTCCTTGATTTGACTCGATGATAGCATCAGCCATTTTTGATACGATTAATTTAACCGCACGGATCGCGTCATCATTACCTGGGATTACGTAATCAACTTCTTCAGGATCACAGTTTGTATCTACGATAGCTACAACTGGAATTCCTAAGATATGAGCTTCTTGGATAGCGATTTTTTCTTTTCTTGGATCTACTACGAACATAAGGTCTGGTAAGTTTTTCATTTCTTTAATACCACCTAAGTTCTTCTCAAGTTTATCCATTTCTTTACGAAGTTCAATTACTTCTTTTTTAGGAAGTACTTCGAAAGTACCATCTTGAGCCATTTCTTCTAATTGTTTTAATCTAGCAACACGGCTTTTGATTGTTGAGAAGTTTGTAAGCATACCGCCTAACCATCTTTGGTTAACGAAGTATTGACCTGAACGCTCAGCTTCTGATTTGATTGAATCTTGAGCTTGTTTTTTAGTACCAACGAATAATACTTTTCCACCTTGCTCTGCAACTTCACGAATTGCATTGTAAGCTTCATCTACTTTTTTAGCTGTTTTTTGTAAGTCGATGATGTAGATTCCGTTTCTTTCTGTGAAGATGTATTCTTTCATTTTTGGGTTCCATCTTCTTGTTTGGTGACCGAAGTGTACACCCGCTTCTAAAAGTTGTTTCATTGAAATTACTGCCATTTTTAAATCCTCCTGGTTGCTCCTCCGCATATGGAATGCATACAAGACTATAGACTAGCACCCTTGTATGTGATGCATATACGTGTGTTTTATTTTTCGCTCATCAGTATACCATACCTGTCCTTTAAAAACAATGGGCAAAAAAAATATTTTATTGAGGTATGGTCAATAAAATATCTAAAACTTCACTATACTGTCCTTTTCTTGGGAATGCTAGTGTCCCATGTTGTAAAGATTTGGTCTTTTTTTGTGTTTTAATGTATTGGCTAAATGCCTGTGCATCTTCAATAATTCCTTTTTCAAACAGCAGTGTCGCAATTTCCTCCGATCCAGCCTGGGGTGGTATATTGATTGCTACCCAGGTTTGATCGATTGTTGACTCTGTCACATTCATATGAGCTGTTGTCGTTGTTATTGCTTCTATTTGAAGGACTGGCGTTTGGCCCGTAGCACTTCGAAACTGCTCTATTTCTTTTCGTTGGGCTACAACCTCATCCACACTTTTTAGTTGTCCTAATGCGAGTGCAATAGCCACCATACCTGATAACACCATCCCACTTCCTACTCCAAGTAACCAGTAGATTACCCGCTCTTTTTTACTTTGCATTGACTTACCTCATCGCATAAAGTGATTGCATCAATTTAACCTCGCCCACACCTATTCGAAGTTGCCTTGCGATTTCCTCTGGCGACTTTCCCTCTTTGGTGAGTTTCTCAACCTGATCATAGACTTTTTCGCCTTCCACCCTGTTAGGGGCATGTGTGACTTCAAGCTGTTTTTGCATCATCAACATTGGGAATACTTTTTCCTGGTGATGTGTATACTGCACATCCTTTGTGTGAATTGTTGCAAGTAGCAGTACACTCACAAGTATGATCCCAAATCCGATACCAATCCATATGAGGCACCAATACGGCAAATTTTGAATGGTCATCATGCGTTGTCCTTCCTATATCTTAATATCGATTGTTCTGCCTTGCGGTCCCTGATAGCCATTTATTTTTTCTTTTTCTTGTTTTTTTCTTTGTTGATTTTGGGACTGTTTTTCATCACTCCCTTTTTCTTTTTTTTCTTTAGGGTCATTTTTAATACCAGCATCTTTAGAAACTTCTTGAACCTTCTCCTTCTTTACTTCACTTTCCTTTTGCATAATTTGTGCAAACTGCTGCTGTTGGTTTTCTGGTAACTGTTTGTTTACTTGTTGTCTATTAGAAAGTTCCGGCGCCTGTGGATACAAAATCTGCGTATCGATTGGCCTGATCATAGACTCACTCCCTTTTATAGTGGCATCCCTTTGTGATGCTTTCCAAGTGTTATACGTAACCTAGATACCGCTTTCGTATGAAGCTGAGACACCCTTGATTCAGAAACTTCTAAAATACTACTAATTTCCTTCAGTGTCATCTCTTCAAAATAGTAAAGGGTAATCACCAAGCGCTCCCGCTCTGGTAGCGCTTGCATTGCTTGTGTTAGGTCCTCAAGGATTTCTTGCTTCTCTACATGATATTCCGGCCTTGGCGTTGTTGTATCTTCAATATTTGCAATTTGTGGCCCACAATCATCTAGAAAGAGTAAATTACTAATATTAGTCTGCTGTACAAGCTCATAATACTCCGTCATTGTCATCTCTAATGCTTTAGCAATCTCCTCATCTTTAGGTGGTCTACCGAGTGTCATGCCTAATTCTTGAACTGTCTTTGTGAGTTCCTTTTGTTTTTTTCTAAGGCTTCTAGGAATCCAATCAAGTTTGCGAATTTCATCAAGTATTGCCCCTCTTATTCGGAGGGAAGCATAGGTGTCAAATTTGACGTTTTTGTCAAGTGAAAACTTATCAATTGCATCAATAAGACCTATCACACCATATCCTATTAAATCATCTAGTTCCACGTAGTTGTTCAGATAGATGTTGACACGCCCTGCTACAAGCTTTACTAAATACGCATAGTGTGTAATCAACTCTTGCTTTGCTTCAAAGTCCTTATGCGCTTTATATCGTTTCCATGTTCTATCGATGCTTTGTTCTGTCATGTCAGAACCTCCCCCTTATACACTATATCTGTTTGATGCCATGCCCTATTGTTTTGACTACTAATATACCTGTATTTGTATGTAGCTCAATGGTTCTTCCATAGTTACTTCCAGTATCACTTGCACGTAGTGGGATTTTTCGTTGTTCTAAGAGCGTCGTCACTGCAGCTACATTTCTAGCACCAATGCGTAGCGTCTCATCCATATGTTGAAATTCAAACATATGGGCACCGCCTGCAATCTTAGCGACAAGTCGGTTCTCTTTTGCACCCTGCCCTACCATTTTTTCAATAAGTGCCTCAATCCCTGTATCTGCAAATTTTGCAAGGTTACTATTATTTCTAATCTGTGTGCTATCTGGTAGCATGATATGTGCCAGTCCACCAATCTTCAGCACTGGATCATAGAGTGTAATGCCTACACAAGACCCCAACCCTAATGTAGTCAAGATATTTGGTGCTACCGCAACAGCGAGATCAGCCATCCCTACTTTAATAATCTCCGTCCCGTTCATATCAGCTTACCTAGTGCATCTATCACCTTACCTAGTGATTTTTCATCTGAAATCAGCAAATAAATACCATTTAAAAGTCTGTCCTTATCTGTAAAACGCGTTTCAATGAACATCATAGTGTTATCTTCTTGCATGAATTGTATAGCTGGGAAGCTTAAAATTGCCCCTGCCATATCAATAGCCATCTGTGGTACTGAGGCATTTAGCTCAAATCCCGTCAAACTGCTCATCGCACTCAAATAAGAACCTGCTAAAATATTCCCCGTCTCACACAAAACAGATGCCCCAAGTTCATCAAAACCTACTTCTCCCGCCTTCCTATCCAACAAACAGGCTACAAGCTGTCTTGCGCTGGGTGTTTCTAAGGCAAGAATCAGCATTGCTTCAAGATCACCATCAACCTCTATTAGCATTGCTGCAATATAATCTTCCTCATGCCCTAATACATCTGTCAATTCATTGATTCCTTTAATTTTTACTTCAGCAATACTCATATCCACTGGCTTGTGGAGCAGTTCACTCAGTGCGGTCACCGCATTGCCTGCTCCAATGTTGCCAGCTTCTCTTAAAATATCTAAGTTTTTGAATGATAGCTTATTTAGTTGGTCCACATCAATCCCTCACTATATACTTAGTTCAAATGCTTCCTCAACAATATTTTTAAGGTTCAGTAATGTCATGATTCCATGCTCTAATTTGCCTATTCCTAAAATATGATTAGCATTCATCTTTCCCTGCACATTCTGCACACTCTCAATTTGTTCTGATCTTAATTCAACAACCTCTTTTACACTATCAACAATGATTCCCACCATTGTTTCGTCTACTTTTACAATAATAATTCTTGTATCATCTGTATCTGCTATTTTTTCAAGCTCAAACTGCGCTCTTACATCGATTACCGGTATAATCTCTCCGCGTAAATTCATCACCCCTTTGATACAATGTGGCGCTTTGGGCACCCTCATGATACTCTTCATTCTTTCAATAATTTGAACACTTTGAATATCTATACCATAAAACTGCTCTTCTAACTTAAAGATAACAAACTGCTTGATATTTTCAAATGTAGTCTCCATGCGATCCCTCCTATACTAATGTGTTAACATCTAATATTAATGCAACTTCACCATTTCCTAATATCGTTGCGCCTGCAATCATATTAATATGGCTGAGATATTTACCAAGTGGTTTGATGACAATCTCTTGTTGCCCAATAAGGGAGTCAATAATAAATCCAATTTGCTTTTCCCCTTTTTTCACAATTACTGCCATCATCAATGCTTTATCCGATGCTTCAATACCTAAAATACTATGCAATCTTACAATCGGAATCACTTCATTACGCAACACAATTACTTCTTGCTTCTGAATATGTTGAATATCTTCTTTGCGGATATCCTCAATATTTTGAATGTTACTTAGTGGAATAGCATATTTTTCATCACCAATCTTAACCATGAGTGCCTGAATAATAGCCAAAGTTAATGGAAGTCGCACTATGAAGGTACTTCCTTTATCCATCTCACTCTTAACTTCTACATGACCTCCTAGAGCAACAATCTTACTTCTTACCACATCTAATCCAACCCCACGGCCTGAAAGATCCGTTACCTTATCCGCCATACTAAAACTTGGCTTAAAGAGCAATTCAATTGCCTCTTGATCCGATAACCCCGCAGCAACCTCTGGTGTGAGATCCCCCTTCTTAATTGCCTTTTCCTTAACCTTCGCGACATTGATACCACGTCCGTCATCTGCAACTTCAATTACGACACTATTGCCATCTTGGTATGCTTGCAATTTAATGATTCCCTTTGAGCTTTTGCCACATCGGATGCGTTCCTCAGTGGTTTCTAACCCATGGTCAGCTGCATTACGTAAAAGGTGAATCAGTGGATCCCCAATCTCATCGATTACTGTTCTATCAAGTTCAGTTTCTTCCCCAGACATCACTAGCTCAATATCTTTTCCGAGCTTACGTGATACGTCCCTAATCATGCGTGGGAACCTATTAAATACAGATTCTACAGGTACCATACGTACCTTCATTACTGCATCATGCAAACTATTTGTCACACGCTCTAGATATTCGATTGAATCATTATAGTTGGCATGCCCATTCGTACTAGCTTCTGCGCCTTTAATGCCTTCTAGCTGCGTTTTCACGATAATGAGCTCACTCACCAGATTCATCAGTGTATCGAGGCGCTCGATACTCACACGTACACTTTTACTGGAAACTTGTTGTTTACCACCATTTTTATCTCCACCACTCTCTGTTTCTGTCCCTTGGTGTGCTGTTGGTTGTTCCTGAATCACCTGGTTAGTCACCTCTTCATGCATTTCTTCAAAAGCACTTACCACTACTGACTCTACCTCCATCACATTCATCACAGTAGTTTTTATCCCCTCAAGTGACTCTTTTGTCACCAACACAAGTGTAAAACTCTGATCAAATTGTTCATCTTCAATTTGTTGTGTTTCAGGTACAGTATGAATGATTTCACCGACTTGTTCCATCTCTGTAAAAATAACAAATGCTCTTGCAGATTTGAGCACACATGAAGCACTCAGCGTTACCTCAATCTGAAAAACATTCATTCCTATACGAATGGCTTCATCGCTAATATGTCGTTGTGCTTCTGGCAATGTAACCAAGCTACTCATTGCTTGCTTTACCCGCATAGGTGCCTCATTTGAGTGCACTTTTCCTGGTAGCTCCATATTGCTAATCCTTGTTAATGCCACAATCAGATCCGTATGATCATCTTCTCCTTCTTCAGAAGTATTAACAATCTTTTCTACATAGTTTTCTAATGCATCTAAACACTGAAATAAGATATCTAGCATTTCAGCTGTCACTCTAAGCTTACCATTTCTAATTTCAGAGAGTACATTTTCAATATTATGGGTTAATTTTTGCATACGCACAAATCCCATAGTGCCCGCCATCCCTTTTAAAGTATGTGCTACTCTAAAAATTTCATTTAAAATCTGCATATCACTTGGATCATGCTCTAACTGCAATAAGTGTTCATTTAAACTCTGAAGATTATCTTTTGATTCTTCAATGAATAATTGTAGATATTGACTCATATCCATTTTCTTATTCCCCCATTACTTTTATAATTGTACTTGCAATTTGTTCGAGTGGAACCACATATTCAGCGAGATGGGCATTGACAATCGCCTTCGGCATACCATATACCACACAACTAGCTTCATCTTGTGCAATAACGGTTGTTTGCTTAGCTTTTACTAGGTTTGATACGCCCTCTAAGCCGTCGCTTCCCATCCCAGTCATAATGACAGCGATCATCTTCTTATCTGTACTCAGCTGTGCTAATGAGTTGAGCATCACGTTGACCGATGGTCTATGTCCTTTATAGGGTTCTTCCTCTGTAAGTGACACTTCATAGCCCCGACTATGTGTTACAATTTTGAGTTGTTTGCCACCAGGTGCAACAAACGCTTTTCCTTTTACCAAAATATCCCCTTGCTCTGCCTCCTTAATTTCAAGCCCACTTAGGCTATCCAATCTTTGGGCAAGTGATTTTGTAAAGCCCGAAGGCATATGCTGTACGATAATATAGGTTGCTGGTAAATCCCTGTCAAACTGGCTCATCAGCGCATTAAGTGCTTTAGGTCCACCTGTTGAAATGCCAATAGCTATAATGTACTGATAAGATGCATCACCTTTTTTCATAGGCATCTCCTTCTTGTCTTTCTTTGTACTAATACTATACGCGTTATATTCTTTTAATCTAAGGCTAACTTTGTAGAATTGAGAATTTTATTTATGAGAGAATGCCTTTTTAAACTTCTCTAGCCAATTTTCCTTAGTCTTAGCTGTTACACCACACTCTTCATTAAAGATTTCACGACTAATCCGTTCATAAGCCCGACTGGACAACGCTTTATGATCATATACAAGAACAGGTTTCTGTAATTTAACCGCTTCAAAAAGTTTAGCATCATAAGGGATATATCCTCCATACTCAAGTGTCACGTCAAGAAACTGCCTTGCTACATAGCTAAGCTTATGATAGATTCCGTCTGCCTCCTTAGCTGAATCCACCTTATTAATGATCATCTTGAAAACAGGTGTGTCCTCTAAAGCTTTTGTTAGTGTCTTGATGAGTGCATAGGCATCCGTAATTGATGCTGGCTCTGGTGTAACTACGACAAGAATCTCATCGGCAATCTCACAGAACTTAAGCACAATCTCATTAATTCCAGCACCTGTATCAATAATCAAAGTATCCGCATAAGACTCTAGGTTACTAAGTCCTCCTGCAATCCTCTGCACTTCATGATTTTCTAAAAAAAGCATCTCCCTAACGCCTGAACCGCCAGAAATAAACGGCACCCCATAGTCACTCTGACATATAAGTGTCTCCATACTGCATAGCTCTTCAAGATAATGTGCCAAGTGATACTGTGGTCTTGCCCCAAAAATAACTTCTATATTGGCAAGCCCAAAGTCTGCATCTAAAATCAACGGTTTATACCCTTGCTCTTTCATGCAAATCGCAAGGTTGGTAGAAAAATTACTCTTACCAACCCCGCCTTTCCCACTCGTCACAGTCAGTACACGCATACCCTGTTTGCCCTCACTTGTTTGCTTGTGTGCCACCCTACTTCTTAATACCTCTGCTTGATCATTCATAACTCATTCTCCCTAATAAATCTTTAGTATACTCATGAGGGTCAAAAGAATAAAAATCATCCGGCACATTTTGCCCTATAGTGAGGTAGGCAATTGGTTTTTTCGTACAGTAAGCAATATTAAGCAGGTTACCCATCACATCTGTCTCATCTGACTTCGTCACAATCACTTCAAAATCGGATATAATCAGTTCATAGCTTGCAATAATCCTTTTAAGATCTTGAAACTGAGTATTCATATTAAGTACAAGATAAACCTTTTTATCAGGTAGAGACTCTATTAGATGTTGCATATGAATCATCTGCTCCACATTCTTGTGTGAACGCCCTGCCGTATCAATAAATATGTAGTCTGAATGATCCTGCCACTTGGCAAGATGCTTAACTAGCTCTTTATCCTCATAGATAATTTCCAAAGGTACACCCAGTATTTCTGCATACGTTCTGAGTTGTTCAATTGCTGCAATACGATATGTATCTGCTGTCATAAGTGTTACTTTTTTATGATCATTGAGCACCTTATCTGCAGTTAACTTCGCAATAGTTGTTGTCTTTCCAACACCTGTAGGTCCAATAAAAATAATTTTACTCCCGTCTTGACCCATTACTTTTTCAAAACTTTTGATTACATTATGATAGAGGACGCGTACGCCTTCATCAATCGTCGTTGTATCGCTAAACCCTTCAACAAGTGTTGGGAGTACCTCAGGATGCACGCCCTCAGCAAGTAACTTTTTTTCAAAAAGTTGACACGTTGCTCCACTTACTTGATCTACTACTACTTCTTCTTGCATTACTGCAAGTGTCTCCTGTTGCACATACAAATCTACCGCTTGCTTTTGTCGCAGTTCAGCTTTCAGCTCTGCCATTTGTACCCGCAGTATATCTATACTTTCTGTCAATTCCGTTGTTTGCGGTTTGCGCCCTTCCTCTTCAATAGCAATTGTTATCACCCATTGAGGCTTTTTGAGTAACCCCCACATACCTTGAGCGCGCTCTTGATGTGTGCTAAGTATCAGCGCTTCATCCCCATAATCTTTTGCAATTTGCTCTTTAATGATTATTTCATTTTTTCCTCGAAGCTTTAATATTCTCATGCGACACTCACCATCCCTATGGATTGGATTTGAACATTTTGTTCAATTTCATTGTATGAAATAACGATTAGATCTGGTATATACTGCTTGGTCAGGTGTTTAAAGTAAATTCTTACAATAGGGGATGTCAATATAATGGGTTGTAGCCCCACTGCTGTAAGCTTATTTACCTCCATTTTAAGAGCCTGTATAATATGCTGAAGTGTCTTCGGATCTACTGCAACATAAGCACCTTGCTCGGTATGCTGTACATTGTCCATAATCAATTGTTCAATAGTCGGATCAAGTGTAATCACTTGGTTTGTCTGTTGCATAAATACACGCTTTGAAATGGCTCTAGCCATACCTTGTCTGACATATTCTGTCAGCACATCTGTATCACGAATCGTAGGTGCATAGTCTGCAAGAATTTCACAGATTGTCACAAGATCACGAATAGATATGCCTTCTTCTAGGAGATTACCAAGTACCTTCTGAATCTCGCCTAGACCTAAAAGCTTCGGTGTCAGCTCACTAATCAACGCTGAATGTGTCTCTGCTACATTTTGGATCAGTGTCTGTACATCTTGGCGACTTAGCAGCTCTGCAAGATGCGCTTTGATCACTTCTGTTAAGTGTGTTGCTATAATAGATGGGCAATCTACTACTGTATAGCCTCGCATTTCTGCCTTTTCACGTTGCATTTCTGTAATCCAAAGTGCTGGCAAGCCAAATGCAGGCTCAATTGTCTCAATCCCATCAATCTCTTCTTCCACATATCCGGGGTTCATTGCCATATAATGATCAAATAGAATTTCACCTCTAGCCACTTCTGTTCCTTTAATTTTAATACTATATGTATTTGGTGGCAGTTGGATATTATCCCTTAATCTAATAATAGGCACAATAGTACCTAATTCAAGTGCAATTTGTCGCCTAATCATTACTACCCGATCTAGGAGATCCCCACCTTGATTGATATCTGCTAATGGGATAATCCCATATCCAAATTCAAGTTCTATTGGGTCCACTTGTAATAATGAAATGACATTTTCCGGCTTACGAATTTCATCAGCTAATACATCCTCTGTTGAAATTTCAGCTTCGATTGATTCCACCTCTTGCTTTTTGTTAACTTTCATCCCTAGGAAAATCCATAATCCCGCAACAGGAAGTGTAAGCCCCACCCCCATTGGTGTAAAAAGCCCAAGTACCATAAGAAGTGTTGCTACAATATAAAGTACAAGTGGTGAATAGGCAAACTGACTAAAGATGGCCGTACTCATCTCACCCTCTTGATTGGTTTTAGTAACAAGTATCCCTGTCGCAGTCGAGATAAATAGCGCCGGGATGGCACTCACAAGACCATCTCCTATTGTCAAAATAGTAAACTTTTGAAGTGCGTCCATCAATTCCATCTCACGCATCACTACGCCTAGTATGATTCCCCCAAGAATATTAATAAATGAAATTAAAATTCCTGCAATCGCATCATTCTTGACAAACTTTGATGCACCATCCATCGCTCCAAAGAAGCTGGCCTCATTCTGTATTTTAAGACGTCTTTCCTTTGCAGTTACCTCGTCTATAAACCCAGAATTTAGATCTGCATCAATAGCCATCTGCTTTCCTGGCATCGCATCTAAAGTAAAACGTGCTGATACTTCTGCAACACGTTCTGAACCTTTTGTGATAACAAGAAAGTTTACAATAGAAATAATAATAAAGATAATGGCTCCAATGATAAGCTCGCCACCTGCCACGAATTCACCAAAGGCCTCAACGACCTTTCCTGCATCCCCATTGGTTAGAATCAATCTTGTGGATGCAATATTAAGTGCTAATCTAAAAATTGTTGTGATTAGCAACATTGTTGGAAAGAGTGATAAATCTAGTGATTCCTTTGAAAAAAGTGCACTCAGCAAAATCATTGCCGCAATTGAAATATTGATAATAAGAAAAATACTGAGCACAAAGCTCGGTAACGGTATAATAATGAGCAAGATGACGCCTACTACAAATAACCCTAATATCATATCCCCTGGTTTAAATTTCATATGCCCTCACCTCCTAGGAATTTTGCTTTTTCAAGCCGTACACAAAGGCTAGTACCTCTGCAACGGCATTATACAATTCTGGCGGAATTTCCTGATCGATATCCACCGTATAATAAAGTGCTCGCGCTAGCGGTTTGTTTTCCACAATTTCAATATGATGTTCTTTTGCTTTTTCCTTAATTTTTTGTGCCATATGATCTACACCCTTTGCCACTACTATAGGCGCCATGTTTTTTCTATCATTATAGGAAATTGCAATTGCGAAATGTGTGGGATTTGTAATAATAACATCTGCTTCGGGAATCGCCTGCATCATACGCTTCATAGACATTTCTCTCATTTTCTGTCTAATCTTTCCTTTGATTTGTGGGTCACCCTCAGATTGTTTATATTCATCTTTAATCTCTTGTTTTGTCATCTTAATACTATCTTCAAATTTATATTTTTGATAAGCATAGTCGAGTACCGCAAGGAATAAAAATGCCCCACCTACTGACATCCCTATCTTGTTCACAGTAGTACCTATATTCGCCACAATTTGCGTCGATGTTAGCCTGGGAAATTTAAAAAAGATAGGGACTGCTTCTTGAATCACCGACAAGAAGATTGCACCTAAAAAAATAACTTTTCCCATACTCTTAAGGAGTTCCATCAGCATATCTTTAGAAACAATCTTCTTAAGTCCCTTGAGTGGATTCATTTTACTAAACTTAGGTGCTAGTGGCTTAAATGTTGGCTTATAGCCCACTTGAATCAAACTCACCAGCAATGCTCCCATAAACAAAATAACCCACAGTGGTCCATTAAGAATCATGATCTTCAAGGTCCCATCTCCAACAGTCACTAAAAGCTGCTGATTTGTACTTTGACTCAGTAAATAAGGAATACTTGTAAACACCTCTACCATATGATCTTTAATCCCATTCATATAGTAAGAAGCAAGGATCCCCAATGCCCCAAAGAATAACATCAATAATACTGCTGTATTCAGCTCTGTACTTTTAGCAACTTGTCCTTCTTTTCGTGCATCTTCACGCTTCTTTGAAGTTGCCTTTTCTGTTCTTCCTTCATTTTCTGCACCAAAGAACTGCAAATCTAGATGCAAATCTTCATCGGATTGTCTTATACTATCACTTCGATTCAAATTTTTCCTCATGGCACAATCACCTGTACAACTTGATAAAAGAAATCCACCATATTATTAATAATCATCTCATTGAAAAGTGGGAATAAAGAAATCGTTATAAGTAAAAGTACAAAAAGTACAATCATCTTCAGTGGTAAGCCGATGACAAACATATTCATCTGGGGCACTGTTCGTGCAAGAATCCCTAGTCCACAATCAATGACAAATAAAACAGCCATAATAGGTGCAGCAAGTTTAAAGCCTAATTCAAAAAATACACTTACCATACGAATTATAGGATACATTAACTCACCATTTAACACCCCTTTGCCGATAGGAATATATGTAAAACTTTCAACAACCGCTTTAATAAACCAATGGTAACCTCCTGATGCTACAAAAACCACTGCAAAGCCCAAATAATAAAGTTTACCTATAACTGGCATCTGAGCTCCAGATGCAGGATCCATAATATTACTCATACCGATTCCACCTTGAATACTCCATAAATGCCCTATGAAATAATAAACTTGAAAAAACACAATCACCCCAAAGCTCATGATCAATCCAATGAGCGCCTCTTTTATAATAAGCAAAAATAACCCTAAGAGCGTCAGACTGCTACCTAGCGTTTCCATGGGCACTGTAAAAAAGACAATAAGTGTCAAAGCTACTGTAAGTCCTCCTTTTGCAAGTGAGGGAAGCTTTGCTTCTACTATGATTGGCAAGAAAACCAGTGCAAAAAATATTCGAATAAAAATAAGTAACCATACATCAATACGTTGATAGATTTCTAAAATATCCATGAGCCTCACCTACAAAAACTGATTGAATCCTGTAAAAATTCTTGTTATAAATTCCACCAGAATTGTTAGCATCCATGAACCAAACAGTACCATCGCCATAAAGACGCCTATAATTTTAGGTATAAAAGCGAGTGTCTGCTCTTGGATTGACGTAGCCGTTTGAAAAATACTCACTATCAAACCAATAACTAATGCTACCATAAGCATTGGTGCTGATACTTTAATCATAATCATGATGCCTTCTCTTAGGACATCCATTACCATCTGTTCCATCTTCACTCACCCCTTATCTAAACGTCAAAACAAGCTGGCCTATCAATAAGTTCCATCCATCTACCAATATAAATAGTAATATTTTAAAAGGTAATGCAATCATTGCTGGTGGCAGCATCATCATTCCCATAGACATCAGCGTAGATGCAACAACCATGTCTATCACAATAAATGGAATGTAGATGAGAAATCCAATAATAAAGCCTGCACGGAGTTCACTAATAATAAATGCGGGAATGACCACATGCATTGGAAGCTCTTGAAGCATCGTCTGTGCACTTTCTATCGGTTCTCTACCCGAAAGATCCATGAAGAGTTTAAGGTCTTCATCTCGTGTTTGCCTCAGCATAAAAGATTTAATCGGAAGAATTCCCTGATCCAACGCCTCACTCTGACTAATGATACCTTTTTCATATGGCTCATAAGCTGTTGTCTTGATGTCACTGATTACGGGACTCATAATAAAGAAAGTTATAAATAACGCTAATCCAATAATCACCTGGTTAGGTGGCATTTGTTGGGTTCCCAATGCCGACTTAAGGAAGTTAAGCGAAATAATAATTCGTGTAAAACTTGTCATCATAATCAAAATAGATGGTGCCAAAGTAAGTATCGTTAATATGAGCATCATTTGTAAACTTGATGTTAATTCTGCTGGCGAATCAGCCCCTCCTATGCTAATGTCAATACTCGGTGCTACCCCATAAGTCATTTGACTCATCATCAGAAAGCTTATACCCATCACAAGCCCATGGCCGATCCATTTCATCTTTCTATTTTGTCTTATCATGCGCTTTCTCCTGTTTCTCTTTTACCCATCTACTTAAATAATTCTGAAATTGTCCATCCTCTTGTTGTTCAATCTTGAGATTTTGCTCTTCAAGCTCAAAGCAATGCGTAATTCGATCTTTTGTTACACTAAACACATGATACGCCTCTCCTATTTGAACAATACATAAGCTTTGTCCCTGACCGATTGCTAGGTATTCAATCACTTTCATATTTTTTTGAGAAAACCCTCCTTGCTTAACCAGTGCCATTTTTTTAGTCACTAGGTAAGCAAGAAAGAGTACCCCTATAAAAATACCCATTAACATGATTAATTCTAGAATCAGGCCTAGTCCTTGACTAGGCATCTACTTATCCTACAACTTTTCTTACAGCTTCGATTACACGCTCAGCTTGGAACGGTTTCACGATAAAATCTTTTGCCCCAGCTTGAATAGACTCAATAACCATTGCTTGTTGCCCCATTGCTGAACACATAATCACCTTTGCCCCTGCATCTGCTGCTTTAATCGCTTTGACTGCTTGAATACCATCCATCTCAGGCATCGTAATATCCATAAGCACTAAATCTGGCTTGAGTTCTTTGTATTTCTCTACAGCTTTGACTCCATTTTCTGCCTCTCCTACAACTACATAGCCATTCTTTGTCAGAATATCTTTAATCATCATACGCATAAACGCTGCATCATCTACAATCAATATGTTTTTTCCCATTTTATACACCTCTTTAGATTCTATTTTCTCTATTTATAATATCTGTAATACGAATGCCAAAACTTTCATCAATTACAACTACCTCACCTTTTGCAATGAACTTTCCATTAACAAGTACATCTATTGGCTCACCTACAAGACGATCAAGTTCAATCACACTTCCTGGACCGTACTCCAGGATCTCTTTGATCTTCTTATGTGTACGACCAAGTTCAACAGATACCTCCAAAGCTACATCCATCAAGAGATCCATATTATCTTTTGGATAGCTTCCACCTGGAGAGTCAAAACTTGGGAATGTTGGTCGTTGTACCTCAACATCTCGTTGGAAATACTGTGGTTGCTGCACAGGTGCCGCCTGTGTCATTTGTGGTTGTGGCTGTGGTACTTCATAACCATAGTTATTGATAGCTGGTTGTTCCATCATACCCTGCCCTCCCCCAGGTTGTTGGTATGGTTGTGGCACAGGTTGTTCCTGCTTAACTGGTGTTACTACAGGTTCTGCCACAATTTGCGACTGCACAGGTTCATAAATCTGTGGACTTAAAAGATTTCCTACAAGTTCTTTGGCAAAGCTCAGTGGTAGTATTTGCATTAACTCACTATCAATGATGTTTTCAAAAATTTCAATCTTGAACGAAACTTTTACTACAGGCTCCACTTTATCTAAAAGCATACTTAACTTCTCTTTAGATTTTCCAAGTGTTAATGCTTCTGGTGGGCTAATATCAATCTTCTTATCAAACATCTGTGACATAGAAGTAGATGAAGATCCTATCATTTGATTCATCGCCTCTGCTATAGCACTTAAATGGAGCTCTGATATAGGCTCATCTGTCACCTGCCCTGTACCACCCATCATCAAATCTGCAATCACTTTAACGTCTTTTTCTTTGAGCATCATGAGATTCATACCCGAGAGGCCTTCTGTGTAACCAACTGTCACAGCAACCATATCATCTGTAATTTGATCTCTTAATTGTTCATAAGAGAGTGTTTCTACGCGTGGTGTGGTAATCATGACCTTATGATTATTCAGCAATGCAAATAAAGTGGTTGCTGCCGTCCCCATACTTATATTGCCGATTTCACCTAATGCATCAATCTCCTCCGATGTGAGTGGTGCACTTACAAGTGGCTTTGGATCAGATTCAACATCTAATCCACCTAATAACGCATTGATTTCCTCTTGGGAAAGCATTTCTCCAGTCATCATTCATCCTCCCTTGTTATGATACTATCGATTTGAATTGCTGCCTTATTTTTATAGGCTCCAGGCTTAGCCGTAAACTTCAGTATATTCCCTACATAAACTTCAACTGGACTTTCAATCGTGGTATCTAACTTAATAATATCCATTTGCTGTAGTTCTAAAAACTCTCTTACACTAATATGCGTTTTCCCCAACACTGCTTTTATAGGTATACTTGCTGTTTTAACGAGTCTTTCGAGATCTTGCTGATACTCTTTCTTACTTGTATGCTCTTTGTGTGCAAACCAGTATTTTGTATTAAGCTTATCCATAATAGACTCAATGACGATATGCGGTATACACACATTGAGCATGCCCTCTACATCCCCTAGTTTGAGGCTAAGCGTAATGAGTGCTACCATCTCATTAGGCGAAATAATCTGGACAACTTGCGAGTTAGTTTCAATTTTCTCTAGAGTCGGTTTCAGTGTCGCCACATTCTCCCAAGGCTCTACCATAAGGCCTGCGAACTGTTTAAATATTTTTTCTAATATAATATGTTCAATATCTGTAAAATCTCTAATTTTGTCGAGACTTTTTCCTGCTCCCCCTAGCACGCGATCAATAATCGCATATCCCAGATTTGGAGAAAGTTCGATAATGATTGAACCTGTAAAAGGCGCAAAATTGACAATAGATAAGATGACAGGATTACTCAAAGAATTGGTAAACTCCGAATAAGTAACCGCTTCAGCGTTCAGTACCTCTACGGGCACCATATTTCTTAGATACCCTGATAAATACTGAGATACCAATCTCGCATAACTCTCAAATATAATTTCTAAGGTTCTAAGTTGTTCTTTTGAGAACTTCGATGGTCTTGTGAAATCATATTGTTTAATGACACGCTTTTTATCTTCTTCTTTTATATCTTCAACATCAATCTCACCTGTTGTGAGCGCCTTAAACAGATCATCTATTTCACTTTGTGAGAGTATCTCACCCATACATCGATCACCTCCTTATTTTCCACTTGTTATTGAACAAAGAAATCTCCAAAATAAACATTTTGAACAGCACTCGTTCCAAGTAGCTCATTCACTTTCACTACAATCTCATCAGAAAGCTTCTCTTGTGCATCTACACGGCTCATCATCTCGTAAGTTTGTTCTCTTAAAAGCGTAATGACTGCATCTCTTACTACAATTTCTTTCTCAGAGAAAGTTTTCACAAAAGCCTTGTAACCTTTATTTTTGTTATCTACTTCTAGTGCCAATACCACGCGTGCCACGTGTGGTTTCCCTATCTCGTCTATGATATTTACGGTAATCGGCTCTTGCAAATTTAAAAGTTCTAAATTTTTACTATCTATCACATTTGTATTTTCCAGTGTTGTCTGCGTTGTAGACATACGAT
>JBOFIR010000093.1:0-4908 GCA_051650265.1 Cellulosilyticaceae bacterium | reverse complement strand
AATCTCGATACACTCAATGAAGCGCAGATCTTAAAAGCAATCAAGGAAAATAGTGAGGAGCAGACAGTGCTTCTTGTGTCACACCGCCAATCGACTACGGCAATCTGTGACAAAGTCTATACACTCAAGGAGCGTCAACTCGTCGAGCGCACTTCTTAGGAGCGTACGATACTTGCCCTTAGGCATCTAGAAAGGAAGACTAGCATTATGAAAAAAACACTTTATATAGTCCTTGGGCTAATCACTTTTTGCCTAGGGGTAATAGGGGTTATCTTGCCCATCCTGCCGACAACACCCTTCTTACTGGTTGCATCCTTCTGCTTTGTAAGAGGATCAGATAGGATCAACAATTGGTTTGTAGGCACAAAGATTTATAAGAACCATCTCGAAGCTTTTCTGAGAGATAAGTGCATGACCAAAAAGCAGAAGATAAGTATTTTATTGTTTGCAACGGTACTACTCATTACACCGTGTATCTTTGTAGATAATCTGATGATGCGCGTGACAATTGGAATTGTCTTGGTCTGTAAATGGTATTATTTTATATTTAGAATCCCGAATAGGAAAGATAATTTATGATGTGAACTACTATGAGTTATATAAGTAAAACCTCCCAATTAAGGGAGGTTTTATTATGTTAATGTTGTAGTGCACACCTATTGGGGCCTATTTCAAATTCCTGAATTTCTTCATCGGTAAATGCTGAAGTGCCTCTATTTGCAGCGATGATATCTTCAAAATGAGGAGGTTGTTTTTCGTTTATACTGCCTAAAACAATACTAATAAATTCATTTTCATCATCTAGAGTTAAAAGAGGACTTATAGCTCTAATTTCTTTTAGTAATGTGCCAATGTAGTGGGCTTCGTTCAGATCATTATGAACTTCTGCGCAGTGAGAGGGTAAAACAAGGATGTCATCGCTAAGATTTTTTATTTGGGTTTGGACACTATTGTATAAATCTTTTGCCCATAGCTCAGCCATTCCCCCTAAATCGGGTCTTCCAAGTCCATTGATAAAGAGGGTATCTCCAGAAAATAAATATTTATGATTTAATAAGAAGCATACACTACCAGGAGTATGACCGGGTGTTTTTAAAGTGAATACTTCGACATTTGCTTCTCCGAAATGAATAGACTTTACATCTTCTAATGCTACATAATCTGTTACGACGCCATCAGCTTTCATTGTATAGTATGTTGCACCAGTAGATTCAGCGAGTTTTAAAGCACCTGAAACATGGTCAGCATGACAATGGGAATCTACGATATGTTTAATCGTTAGATTATTGTTTTTCGCTTCATCAACATATACTTCATAGAACCTTGCTGGATCAATGACTAATGATTCGTTTCCAGATGTGATAACATATGAAAGACAGCCTTTTCCAACGCGTATATATTGATCAACTTGCAAGTTTGGCTCCTGGCATAGTGTTGTTTTATGCAAATATTCACTCCAAGTCTTCATGCCGCCACTTAGATACTTCACATCTACATTTTCAGCAACAAGCATTTCCGCTATAAATTTAGAGCTTCCTTCTTTAGCACAAACAACTATTATTTCTTTATCCTTCGGGATTTCCTCTACTAATTCTTCCACACCATCTAATAAATCAAAATAAGGTCTATTGATCGATTCAATTGTCTTACCTTCGATTTTCCAATCATCGTACTCTGAATTATTTCTAACATCTATAATAAATAAGTTTTCCTTATGTATTATTTTATTGAAAATTTCACCCGCGCTAATCTTTGAAATGGATGCCATAAACTTTCCCCCTAAAATGTTAGTACAACCTGTGCATCTTTTGCATAGTCTAAAAATGTTACAGCGCCACCAACCTCTATATCATCCACTAAGGCACTTTGCTCTAGATTAAATAAATCCATTGTCATTTGACATGCAATAAACTTAATATTTAAATCCGTTGCCATAGCTACTAACTCAGGAATAGTTGGTAAGTTTGCATTCGCCAATCCAGCAGCTAAGCCTTCTTTTCCCACTGGCAATGGCAAAGATTTATTAGCCTCTTTATGAATTAAATTGAGACCATCAAATGTAAAAAAGATAGATACTTCATAGTCTGTAGATGCTGATGCAACAGCAATATTAAATACTTTATACGCATCAAAAAGCGTTCCGTTGGCAGCAATAATAGCTACTTTACTCATATACAAACCCCCCTATCATTTATTTTTTGTTAGGTCTGAAATTTTTCTAATATAATGTTTGTAAATATTACCTTCCATTTCATAACCTAGATACTCATTATGAGTACTTTTAGTCCATGCTTGCAAATCAGCAACAGATCCTTTATCAGTTGCAAGAATTTCTATCACTTCACTAATTGACATAGTCTCCATAGCTTTTTTTGTTTTTACTATAGGCATAGGACAGCTTAAGCCTATGCAGTCGATGGTTTTATCTTTTAAAATATCCATGAATGTTCCCCTTTTTTGAAAATTAATATACAAAAATATATCTATTAGGATATTCACACAGATATAACTAATTTTTTGAATTATAATATTTATTTTCTCATGAGGGTGTGATATAGCGTTAGATTATGGTAAAGTATCGCCTTTTTTGTTTAATTCCCACTAAGAAGCTATTTGGATTAACACGATTTTTCAATCAAGTAAGTGATATACTCATGGTCAAAGTGGTAGCCTAGCTTTTCGCATAAAGCAACAGAAGCTTTGTTGGCTGCATCCCAACTTGGATAGAGCCCACGATCTAGACAGGCGAAGATCAGCTGAGCAGCACATGCTAGTGCCAGACCTTGTCGGCGGTAGTCTTCACGGGTATCGATTTCAATCTCGATACCTTCTGCGTATACCGTATAAGAAGAAGCGCCACATACCAGTTGATCGCCGTGCATCACCACATAGCCAAGGCCACGATTTGCGTAGTCTTCATAAGTCTTGAACTGAGCACAGAGGTCTTTGGACCACTCGGCTTCTTGCGTTTGGTGGTAGCGCACTTCATCAATCTGCATGAGTGTGAAGCCACTTGGAAGCTGGTCAATATAGCTTTGTAGTTTTACTTTGTCAAATACATCTTTTTCTTTCTTGATCGCATAGCGCATAAATGCGGTATGGCTATCTGGATAGATAGCCTCTAAGAATCTATGCCACTCGGCTTCTTCAGCAACTACAAGAAGGTAATCACCTTCCCAACAATCAAAAAGACTTGCTACGAATGTTTCGTTTGGTTCGCCTGCTAGAAAACAAAAGTCTGCAACAAGTACACAGACTGATGAAGGCTGACCCAGATCATCTACATAGGCATCCCCCATATAGCCTTGCAAGCAGGAAAGGATCAGTGTATCTTCACATCCTTCAAAGAAGGATAAGATTGTACCGCGATTTTCTTTTGGAACATAGTACATCATCATTTATTCCCCCTAGTCATAAGATTACGTAGTGCGTACTTAGAGTCAGTATAGCATTTTACATCATCCTCGTACAAAGTACTTTGGATCAAGTTAGTGAGTTAGTGAAGCTTTTCGCATAGTGATAGCGGTAAGGAGCATATTGATCCCTATGCCACAAGCAATCAGTAACCCACCCCAAAAAGTAGCAGGATCATAAGTATGTAATACAACAAGGTCTACAATCATACTGGTAAAAATCTGACCAACAAAGGCTAAGATCGTGAGTGGAAGTGCTGCAACTTTTGGAACTAATAGATTGAAGAGAAGCACAGTCGCAACCCCTAGTACGCCACCAAGATAAATCCAAGCGTTAGATGATCGTGCAAGGAGTGAAGTGGCATCTCGTGGGGCAAAGCAAAGTAGAATCAGGATACATAACGGAAGTCCTACCAAGTGATTGATAAAGGAACCTGGGAGTGCGCCGATACGATCAGCAAGTCTTGCATTGCACGTACGGGATGTAACGATTGAAATACCTGCCACAAAGGAGAGTATGATGGCGAGTAAGCTACCAAGCTGAGTCCTATCTAGCATTACGAGTATGCCGAGTAGTGCCAGACTAAGTCCTATAAGTGTGTATTTTTGAAAGGGATACTTTTTCATGCCAAAAAATCCGAAAGAGTCAATGAGCAAAGAGGTTAGGGTCTGCCCAAAAAGCCCTATAGCAATGATACTAGTCAGACTAATTTTCCCAAAGGCAAAGTTATTACAAAAAGTAGTGATCACCCCCAAAGCACCACCGAGATAAAACCATAGGGGAATCTGTTTGCTAAGTTTCAATGGCTGCTTGCGTAGTTTCATGACGACGTAGGCAAAGAGAGAACCTACAATATGAATGAGAATTGCAGCAACAAACATCCCGTGAAAGTTGGTGAGTTCACCATTGATCGCTACCATAATAGCGATCACCATACCGACTATAATTGATAAAAAATAATACATCTAATCACCTCCGCTCAGAGTATAGCAAAATTAATTGACAACTTCATATGACAGATGTCACACTATAAAAAAATAATAGGAGTGACTTATGAGAAAAGGGAGAATAACACATAGTCATCTAGAGAAATTATATGCTTATGGCATAGAAGTTGAGAATCAAGCCTCTTTAGAAGTACATAGGTATGGCAAGGGAGAGGTGATCTTGAGACAGGGCTTGCCCATGGACTATTTATTGTTTGTTGTATCAGGAAAAGCAAAGGTCTATGCAAGTGCTGCAAATGGACGGGACTTATTGCTGAGCTATTATATAGCAGATGGGATCGTAGGTGATGTGGAGCTGATGGTGGGAGACTATACGGCAAGTACAACGATGGTTGCACTTACAGAGTTTACCTGTATCGCCCTCCCTTTTGCAGCGTGGGAACAGGTTCTTCGGACCAATATAGTCTTTGTCAATCATGTAGGTCAGAGCCTTGCGACAAAGCTTATCAGATCGTCTCATAAAGGTGTGGTCACAGCTTTACATGAG
>JBOFIR010000092.1:0-9160 GCA_051650265.1 Cellulosilyticaceae bacterium | reverse complement strand
AGTAAAACCAGGAGAGATTCAGGCAATAGAGACATTTCAATTTAGCTTTTATGTGAGGGTACAGGTGAAATGTATTAAAAAAGAATTAGATGGTTATGTAGAAATATGGTTTCAAGCAAGAAAAAATTAAAAAAACTTGTCACTTCTTGTCTTACAAATCAATATACTATAGTGATAGAAAAAGTTTTCTATCAACTCAATTATAAGGAGTGATTCTCTATGCCAGGTATGCCAGTATATCAAGACTCCCCATCCAACCTGAAGAATCAGATCTATGCAGCAAATGCCGGTAATGTCATTAATGTTAAGGCAGATGATACGGGACGTTTGACTGTATCTACTGATGCAGCGGCACCACTTGATGTGTCTGTTACCCAAGCAACAGATAGTATCTCTGTTTATGGTAATGATGGTACCACCAACCGTATTCTCAAGACAAATGCAACAGGTCAAATGGATATTCGTCCATTGACATCAGCTGATGAAGTATCTGTAGTTATTACAGAAGCTTCGGATAGTATCTCTGTTTATGGTAATGATGGAACGGCAAATCGTATTCTCAAAACAAATGCAACAGGTCAAATGGATGTTCGTCCATTAACAGCAGCAGATGTTGTCACAGCAGTAGTTTCACAAGCTGATGACAGTATCGCAGTATATGGTAATGATGGTACAACTAACCGTGTGCTTAAGACAAATGCAACAGGTCAAATGGATGTTCGTCCATTGACAGCAGCAGATGTCGTTACAGCAGTAGTTTCACAAACTGATGACAGTATTGCAGTATATGGTAATGATGGAACGACGAATCGTGTGCTTAAGACAGATGCTAATGGGGTCCTTTCTGTTAATACCACCTATAGTTTTGTTGATACTACATTGGTAGATGCAGATGCTACAACAAATGCATACCAATATACAGCAGCTCAAGACATTAGTGGCAAGACAAGTTATGCATTCTTTGTTAAGAATAGCGATGTAGCCAATAGTGCAACAATCGTTGTTCAATTAAGTCCTAATAATACGGATTGGGTTGATGATACCACAGAAGCAGTCATTCTTGCTGGTGGTATGACAATCACAACATCTAACAAATTCCTGAAATATATCCGTGTAGCATATAAGTCAACTGTAGCAGATGCAGCAGCTGAAGTATCTATCATTTATCAAGCTCAAGGTTGATGCATTAACACTTAATTTTGTAAAACCCACCTGGGGAATAGGTGGGTTATTTATATGATATAAATGCTATTCATAATATAAATGTATGAGGTATAATAAAAGAGAAAACGTTGTAAACAAAGGAGATGTGAGGCAAGATGGAAGGTATTTTACTTAAAAATGAAGTGGGGTACTATGTACTGGGTGAAGCACATATTTTCATGGGACAAGGTGAGGCAATCGTGATTTTTGATGAAGATGAACAGGAATGGTTAGAAGGTACTGTAGAGGTGGATGAGTTTGGTGAATACTTCTTTACAGATGGTTTTTTGGTACAGTATCTCTATGAAGGACTCCCTGCAAAGGTCTAAGAAATAAGTTATGTTCACACATTCATTGGATGATGAATAGAGTATAGTAGGAGATAACATACGATGAATGGAGTGAAGCTTATGCGTAAAAAAGAGTGGGATAGGCAAACATTAAGTAACATCATCAGTTTGATTTTATTAGGACTAGCGGTTGGAATTGGAATGATCACCTTGCTTATGAAGTAAAGGAGCCTAGACAGTTTGATGTCTAGGCTTTTTGTAAAAGTGTTAATTGAAAACATTCTGCTACCGAATGCCTCATAAATGCATGAAAGATACTTTTATTCATGGAGGGGAGCGTTATGAAGATGCCGTTAGACGATAGCTATAGAGAAATACATCTAGGATAGAAGGCATCGTCACTTCATGGTGGGTAGGAAGTTGCATCTGCTGACTTGCAAGGCGGCGCCAGCCTTGGCTTTCATAGAAACCATAGTTGCAGATGGTATCTGTATACAGGTATAGGTCACGCACCTCATGACTATGCATATAGTCTAGGAGCTGGCTCATGAGTGCTTTGCCGAGACCTAGGCCTCTAGCTTTTTCACTTACGGCAAAGAGGTCTATAGAGCCTTGGAAGTGACTTTCCTTGCCAGAGATAAGTTCTTCATAGATCTTATCAATCTGTCTAAAGGTTGAAGCTTTTTTGCGCTCAGCCTTTGGAAGGAAAGCAAGTTTCATAAGATGTGGTAGACAAGCTAAATTGTGGTGGCGCGTTATTTTCTTAGGGCAGATCTCAGGGATACTGCCTAGAATAACACCAATTACCTCACCGTTTTTGATGGCGACACGGTTAAAGGTCGACTTACTCATACAGTTATGGAGATAGAGTGAGAGGACGGCGTCTAGAAAAGAAGGATTATCGATCCATTTGTGAAAGCCGAAAGCTTCACTGATGATAGCTTTGATGCTATCGTAGTCAGATTTTCTAATCGGGCGATAAATAACAGGATTCATACGTATACAGCTCCTTTGAGATTGTTTTATAATAAGTTCATCATAGAGTCTCCTGTAAGGGAAGAGTCAAGAGATGGGGTGGAAAAAGTGAAACAACTTTATGGAATCGGTGAAGTAGCCAAGACGACTAATCTAACGATTAAGGCACTACGTTATTATCATGAGGTAGGGATCATTATACCTGCTTATATTGATCCGGATTCGGGATACCGCTACTATACGGCAGATCAGTTCTTGCATATAGATATTGTGAAGTATTGTAGAGGTGTAGGTGTGAGCATCAAGGAGCTTCAAGCACTTTTTGAGATCAAGGATACAGCAAGGCTACTAGACTTCCTAAAGAAAAAGAAGTGTGAAATTGAGGAACATATTGCGTCTATGGGACGTATTATTTCTGATATTGATACCTTAGACGAGGTGGTACAAGCATCTAAGACACTTTTGGCACAAGAAGAGGTGATGACTCAGTGGCTACCACAGCGTACTTTGGTGGTGCTCCCTTGCAAAGGTGTGGAGGAAGCCATTGCTTATGCAAAAGTGAGGAAGTTGGTAGAAGAACATGACCTGAGTGTTTCTGATTATGGAAGGGGCTATATCTTTGAAGGGGAGCATGTACAGTCAGAATATCTATTTGGCATATTAGAAGGATCAGATCAGGAGCTTGTGATGCCACTTCAAGTGCCTATTAAAGTGCTTCCTGAAGGGGAGTATGTGATCCTAAGCTATACCAAGGAAACTCAGGAGGCACAAGTTGCCAAGCTGAAAGCATATATGGCGGCACATGGACTTGAGGCGCGTACTTTTATAGAATTAGACTTAGTGGTGGATTTTTTTAATGATCAGACCTATAGTTGTCAGTTGCAGATGCCTATTGAGAGGGAGTCTTGAGAGTAAAATATTAAATGAACATTCTAAATTTTAGTAAATGCATGTTATAATTAAGCTAAAAACAAATGGGGGAATAGACATGTATTTAGCAGATGAGAAACGCTACGAGCAAATGCAATATAGAAGATGCGGTAAAAGTGGACTCAAATTGCCAATGATCTCTTTGGGATTGTGGCACAACTTTGGGGATGTGGACCGCTATGAAAATAGTAAGGCGATGGTACGTAAGGCATTTAATCTGGGAATCACACATTTTGATTTAGCTAATAATTATGGACCACCAGCAGGGTCAGCGGAGACCAACTTTGGAAGAATTCTAAAGGAGGACTTTGGTGCATACCGTGATGAGCTCATCATCTCGACAAAGGCAGGGTATCATATGTGGCAGGGGCCATATGGTGATTGGGGCTCTAAGAAGTATCTGGTATCAAGTCTTGATCAGAGCCTTAAGCGTATGGGGCTTGAGTATGTCGATATCTTCTATCATCATAGACCAGACCCTGAGACACCACTTGAAGAGACTATGGGGGCACTTGATCTCTTGGTGAGACAGGGAAAGGCACTGTATGTGGGGATTTCCAACTACCAACCAGAGCAGGCACGTGAGGCGATCAGGATTCTAAAAGGACTAGGTACGCCTTGCTTAATCCACCAACCAAGTTACTCCATGATGAATAGATGGGTAGAAGAGGGGCTCTTGGATGTATTAAGCGAAGAACAAGTGGGCGGTATCGCCTTTTCACCGTTAGCAGGGGGACGATTGACTGATCGTTATCTAAAAGGGATTCCGTCAGATTCGCGTGCAGCGCGGGCAGATAGTCCATTCTTACATACAGCAGATATTACAGAGGAGCTCCTTACGAAGCTGCAAGGGCTAGATGCCATCGCAAAAGAGAGAGGTCAGAAGCTTTCTCAGATGGCACTGGCATGGGTGCTTCGCCAAGAGGCGATCACTTCTGTGCTGATCGGTGCAAGTCGTACTAGTCAGATCGAGGAATGCGTAGGCGCACTGGAGCGCTTAGATTTTAGTGCTGAAGAATTAGGTCGTATTGACGCACTTTTGAGAAGCTAACAATAAGATAATGAAAAAGGATTGCATCTCTAGAAGTAGAGTTGCAATCCTTTTGTTGTATGAAGAAAGACCAAGTCTCAACGACTAGGTGTTAATCGTCGTCGTTATCATCGTCATCGTTATTATCGTCATCATTGTCGTCGTCATCATCGTCATGATCATCATCCTTATCATCTTTATCATGAGATGGTTTTGGTGGTTTATTTGGTTTCGATGAACTGGATTTATCGTCATCATCATCCTTATCATGGGATGGTTTGGTGGTCGTTACAGGTTTTGATGGTTTATTTGGTTGATCTGGTTTTGATGGTTTTACTGTTTGTACGGGTTTGGATGTAGATGCTGGTGGCTTTATCTGACTATGATCATCATCCTGATCGTCTGAATCATTTTTGTCATCTAGATCATCTAGGTCATCTGAATCATTTTTGTCATCTAGATCATCTAGGTCATCTGAGTCTTTTTTGTTATCTAGATCATCTAGGTCATCTGAGTCGTCTTTGTCATCTAGATCATCTAGGTCATCATGTTTATAGAAGTCGCCAAGATCATCCATGAGGTCATCTAGATCACTAGGAGAGAGTGTTTTAATCGTAGGTGATTTGAGTAAAGCAAGGAGCTGCTCTACGGTTAGATCATCTAGATCGATAGTGTCGATAGCTTCAATATCATCGTTATCTTGGGTAGCTAGGAGACCTGCTTCGTAGCGTCCGAGGCTGAGGTTTTTGGCCTGAGCATTCTTGTAATCTTGCTTGGTAGCAGGGATATAGATGATATTGCTACCATCAAAGATATCAAGAAGTGCTGCTTGTGCAAGTTTCTCTAGGCGATCATCTGAGCCTCTAAGCTGTGTGTAGCTGGCTAAGATGTAGTCATCATCTACGAGATAGTTGCTGGAGATAAGGCGTTGTTTGAGCAGTGCCATAGCTTGTGATAGGTTTTTGCCTTCAAGTTGCTTGAGAGCTAAGGTATCTGCGTCGATATTTTTACTTTCTACTGATTTGATCTTACCATCTCGGGTGAGATCGAACTCTACACTTGGATTGATATCAAGGGAGAGTACACCATACGGTCTAGCATTTAGTAAGACAACAGGGAGCATGAAGAGAAGCAGGGCAGCTGCAGCGAGAGCAGGCATCCATGTTGGAAGAGATTTTTTGTGCGCGGGAATCAGATCTTCTTCTAAGACGAGGATGGCTTGGCCAACACGCATCTGATTCTTTTTCTTGATTTGATAGATCCCACCATCTTTGCCGAGCAAGATGGCATGGTCTGAAGCAACAGACAAAATAATACCTTTTATCATGTTTTCTATACCTACTTTCCAATCCATAATTTAAGATTTCTAAGGTTTTTATCAAAGATAATCACAGTTGTGATAATAAATTTCTTGCTTCGCTTAATGACTTTTTGAGTCACAGTGAATTTGAGGCAGATTTGTGTGATTGGAAGACGTTTTTTGAGGTAGAGCCATTGCGTAAAAGCGTGCTCATTACTAATTTTCTCTGAAAGATGAATGGCATTTTCTCTTGTTTCCTTATGTCTAGGTGCCTCCTCGGCAACGTCAGTTAGATCAAAGCCGAAGTCTTGAAGCAGGTGTGTGAGTATACCGATCTCTTCTTTGAGGATGTCTTCATCACTTAGATGAGGTTCCGTGATAGGTTCAAGGTACCTTTCCATTTCTTCTGGGGTAAAGGTATCTAGGGAACAAGTATCAAGTGGACTTTGCGCCTTAAAGTGATTCTTGAGGCGGCTACGCATGACGAGTTTGGCAAAGGGAATAAAAGCCCCCTTATCCTCACTGTAGCGCTGGATTGCTTCATAGAAAGCAATGAGCCCGATACTGAGTTCATCATCATTTTCAATAGATACGTAACGGTTGGTTACGTGGGAAATCTCACTGATAATAAAGGGCATGTAGTCCTTGATCACAGCATCGATTTCTGTATAGGTTTTATTATTTAACGTTAAATGGATAGACATCTAATCCTCCTATGTAAGCTTTTCAATATAGAATACAAGAGCAGATCCTGTTATGGGGGCTTTTTTACAATTTTTTTCTTCGCATCTTCAAAGTAAGGCGATAAAATAATAAGAATAGTCAACACTATAAGAAGTAGATGATGACTAAAATAGTGAAAGGAGCAAGACTGTGTATACAAATGATAAACGACATAGACGGCTTGTCCGTAATACTTTTATTAATTTTAGGCAAAATGTGGTTGCAATGTTTTTCTTTGAGATTGTGTATAAGCTCTTGGCACTGATGCTGATTATACCTCTCAACTATTATATACTGAATCGCTCAATACTCAAGACAGGAAGCTATCATATCACAAATAAGGACCTGGTAGCTTTTGGCCTGACATTACCTGGAATTGTGAGTATTAGTCTCGTTGTTTTGATTTCTTTTATAGCCATCTTTATCGAGATGGCTATACTAACCTATATGGCCAACGCTTCGCACAAAGGACAGCAGGTGAATCTGCTAGAGGCGGCGATCAACTGTGTGCGGCTTATTCCCCGGAAGCTAAGCATCTATATGGTGTTTATTGTATTGTTAGTGAGTGTATTGGGGCCATTAACGGGTGTGGGGCTTTGTAATTCATTGATCAAGGAGCTGAGTATTCCTTCTTTTATTAAGATTGAGCTTTTCAAGTCCATGGGTGGCAAGATTGTATTTGGCGCTTTTATGGCAGGAATATTCCTGATTGTCCTAAGGTGGCTACTTGCTATTCCTTCTATGATCATTGAGGAGACGGATCTGAGGGGAGCTTTTAGACGAGGACGTCAGATTTATCAACAAAGCCGATTTGGCATCATGCTATACCTGGTCTGGTGGGGGATCGTGAATTATCTCATCAAGTTTATCTTGCTTCTAGGGTATGTGAGTATCGTAGGTGGGGTCATCATTAGCTTTGGAGTTTATAGTCAACAGCTTGCGCAGGGACTGATTTGGTGTGCACTAGGTGTATTTTTGATCGGATTTACAATCTTATCGATGATTACTTTACCTTTATTTATCTCCTTTTTGGTAGAGCTCTACTATGATTATGGGAGTGAGGAGATGAAACTACGTACTTTTGATCCGATAGACAAGTATGAGAATACCCGGTTGTACAAGGGGTTTGTGATGTATCGCAAGACAATGATTAGTCTTGTGATTGGGCTGTTTGGGGTGATGGTAGGAGTCATGGGATGGCAGGCTGTGAACAATAATGTACTTGAGAAGGAGATTGCCATCACAGCCCATAGAGGAAGTAGCCTCAGAGCACCCGAGAATAGTCTTTCTTCTATTAAGTATGCCATAGAAGAAGGGGCGGACTACGCAGAGATTGATGTCATGTCTACAGTAGATGGGCAGGTGGTCCTGTTCCATGACAGTACTTTGAGCCGAATAGATGGGACCAATCGTAAGATCAAGGACATGACATTAGAAGAAGCTAAGCAGGTAAATAATGGATCATATTTCTCGGCGCAGTTTGCCTCAGAGCGTATTCCTTCACTAGAAGAGGTGCTAGGGTTAAGTAAGGGAAAGATCAAGCTCAATATTGAACTAAAGCCTTATGGCACAGCAGATCCTTTAGCACGTCAGGTGGCGGCACTGATCAAGGCGAATGATATGGAGAAGGATGTGGTAGTATCCTCTTTGTCATATGAAGCGATTGATGACTTTAGAAAAGAGTTACCACTTGTGAGCGTAGGTTATATTATGAGCTTTGGCTTTGGAGACCTTACCAAGCTGGATGTGGACTTTGTATCAGTAGAATATAGTATGCTCAGTAAAGAGTTGGTATCAGCGATGAATGCACTGGGAAAAGAAGTACATGTATGGACGATCAATGACCCAGAGCGGGCTGTAGATGTCGCACGTATGAGGGTGGATAATGTGATCACAGATGATACCCAGATGGTCCATCACACTTTTGAAGGTATGAAGCGTGAAGATATCCATTTGCTCACTTGGTTCTATGAGGGGATTGCAGCTATTCTCAAATATGTGCGTGTATAAAAATAAATAGGGTAAACTTTAGTTATGGACTTCTAAATTGGATAGGAGTAAAATAGAGTCAAATCAAATTTTAATTATTTAAAGGAGTAGGATGGATGCAGTTGTATAACAAACTTGTAAGAGACGGGATTCCTTCTGTGATTGAAGCGGATGGAAAGACTGTAGAAGTTGAGTATGTTACAGGAAAGCGCATGGGGGAATTGCTCGAAGATAAACTCATGGAAGAGTTCAATGAATTCTTAGAAGACCGTAATATTGAAGAACTTGCAGACATGATGGAGGTCATCATTGGGATGGCAGGACACCTAGGCTATGATGAAGAAGACCTGATGAAAGTGCGACGTGATAAGTATCAAAGACGTGGCGGTTTTAAAGAAGGCGTTTTCCTCAAAAATGTTATAGAAGAATAAAAGAATAGATGAAAGGAGCTATTGTAAAATGAAAGATCTCATTTTGCAATAGCTCCTTTTTGGTGAAGTCATAGATTATAGTGGTTAAAGTAGCAATACGGGAAGGTTAAGCCTCTATGAGGTGGGGAGTGATGCCGATATATCTTTTGTGAAGTTTATCACAAATAAGAGAGCAACTGAGGTGACACATGAAAAAAAGAAAACAAGAAAGGCAAGAGAAGAAAAGGCAACGTAAAAAAAGTATTCAAGGAAGATTCTTGGGGTTGTCTTTGGGGTTAATTGGTGTGAG
>JBOFIR010000091.1:0-6476 GCA_051650265.1 Cellulosilyticaceae bacterium | reverse complement strand
CTAGGTGTGATTGACTTCAATCGTTGGGAGATCGGGGATCCGTATGAAGAATTTTATAAGTTGGATTCTTTTGGGATAGGTGTGAGCGTGCCTTATTGTAGAGGTCAGATTGATGCCTATTTTGAAGGGGTAGTACCAGATGAATTTTGGGAGATCCTTGCAGTGTATGTTGCACATGCGGCATTGTATTCCATCAAGTGGGCAGAGCGTTTTGGGCAAGCGGATGTAGATCATATGGTCGCAATCTGCCAAAATGTATTTAACAACTATGAGTATTTCCATCGAAGCATACCAAAGTGGTACAAAAAGACTAATCCTTAAGAAAAAGTTTATGAAATCTTAAGGATTTACTATAAGAGGTCTTAAGATGTTCCCACTATACTAGTTATTATCAAGAGAGTAACTAGAGGAGGACATCAAGGTTATGGGACAGACATCTTTAACACTTACAAAAAAGAAGCCAAGTACAGCTTTGGCTCAGTATAAATTCGTAGCACTTATGATCATAGTAGGACTTATTATCGCAATAGGGTTGGTAGCCCTTCCCTATATGCAGCAACTTCTTTCTACAGAGGGGCGTGCTGTGTTGATTGAAAGCATCCAAGATCAAGGCATCTGGGGGATGATGCTTTTTGTAGGGATTCAAGTCTTACAAGTTGTAGTCTTTGTCATTCCAGGTGAAGCAGTAGAAGTTATCGCAGGGATGCTCTATGGGACTTGGTGGGGCTATGTAGTTTGCCAGATAGGCATTATAATTGGATCGGTTATGATATTCTATATGGTTAAGTTCTTGGGCTATGAGTTTTTGAGTCGATTTATAGATGAGGGGAAGTTTGAGAAGCTCAGTTTCCTTAAGAATAATAAGAAGATCGAGAAACTGACATTTATTCTCTTCTTTATTCCAGGGACGCCAAAAGATATACTTACTTATTTTATTCCTTTCACCAACCTATCATTAGGTAAGTTTTTATTGATTTCACTGGTTGCAAGAGTACCAGCGGTGATTTCATCATCATATGCAGGGGCAGCATTACAGCAAGGTGAAGTTGGCAAATCTATGATCACCTTTGTGATCGTAGGAATCATCAGTGTTATCGGAATAGGGATCAATCGTAAATTTATGGATCAACAAGCAAAGGCATCTACGAAAGCGTAGATGCTTTTTTGTTTGCGCCCAAAGTGCATGTTGGGGAGGCAAAAGTGCAACTAAGAGGCAGTTTTATGACAGGGATGGTGGGACCTTCTATACTATAAAGTAAGAGCAAACAAAAGGGGGAATCACAATGAAGAGGCAATACAAAAAGGTAATCATAAGAGGGAGTTTGATAATAGGTATACTGATCTTGGTCGCATGCGTAGGAGTAAGCATTTTTACAGCGAACGCTATGATAGAGGGTGCTTATAAGCAGAATACAAGAGAGCAGACTAAGCAGAATGCGGTGGAATTTGTGGAGCAACAAGGGTTTTCTATAGAAGCATTTGAACAGATGTATGGGCAGTACAAGGAGCAGATAACGCTACCTTCTAGCTGGGCGGATCATGAGATTACGGCAGACTATATCACATGTGATGGGGAGAAGGACCGTGATACGATTATCTTGGTTCATGGACTAGGTGGCGATCGGTATATGATGTATCCCTTAGCCCAGATGTTTCTGGAACAAGGGTACAATGTACTGACGTATGATCAAAGGAACGCAGGAGATAATACGGCTGAGTATACAACTTTTGGGTATTTGGAAAGTCTAGACTTACAAGACTGTGTCACTTTTGTTCGGAGTCAGGTAGGACCTATACAACAAGTGGGCGTGCTCGGTCAATCAATGGGTGGTGCAACGACTGGGTTTTATGCAGGAACAGCGCATGCCAATGAAAATGTAGACTTTGCGATCTTGGATGGCCCTTTTAATGATGCCTATGAGATGATAGAAAGTGTGATGTATGATATGAATACTGGAATTCCGGTGCCGTACCTTATGGCATGTGGTAGTATAGGAAGTAAGATGAAGCTAGGTTTTTTCTATGAAGAGATGAATGTCAGTGGGCGAATCAAAGAGACACAGGTACCCGTACTTGTTATTGTGAGCAAAGCGGATAAAACCTGTCCAGATTATATGGGGGAGAGGATCTATGAGGCGATACCTCATACCCAGAAGATGCTGTGGGTTCAGCAGGATATTGAACATATAATGGGTTATTACGTGGAGCCAGTGCTTTATCAAAATGAGATCATGGGGTTTATTGAGGACTATGTAAAAACCCCATAGGTGATGGGGGAGATCATGAAATTAGTGATGCATAAGCAAAGTAATCTGAAAGAGGAACGTGTAGAGGTTTACTACAAGGAGATGAATAGCAGGGTTCAAAAGGTAGTTGATGCCATAGAGGAGCATGTCTATATACAGGCGATTCAAGAAGGAGAAAAGTATACGCTGCCTATTGATACCATCTATTATTTTGATACAGTAGATAAGCTGAGTTTTGCCTATCAGAAAGATCAGGTATATCGTGTACCTTATACGTTGGGAGAGATTGAAGAATCACTCAAAGATCAAGCTTTTGTGCGGATCTCAAAGGCAAGCATAGTCAATATCTACCGTGTCGAGCGTATTGTGAGCGAACTGAATATGCGAATCAAAGTTTATCTGGAGAATGGCGAGGCACTGCTAGTCAGCAGACATTACAAAAAAGGGTTTGAAGAAGCGCTGAGAGCGGTTCACAAACAGTTACGAGGGGGGAATCAAAATGAAATGGCTTAAGGATGTGGCGATATCTTTTTGCATATGGTTTACCATTATCTTATTAGGAATCATAGCGATTGAAACATTAGCTAGAGGGGAACTCAGTAAAGACTACCAGAATGTCTTGGTGTGCTTTTTGTGGACGGCTATAGGTGTAGGCACGGTAGCGATCTATCCATTATTTGAAAAGCTGCCCACACTACTGATGATCATCTTGCAGTATTTTATTGCAATTACGCTGATTTTGTTTACAGTAAAACTTGGTAACTGGTCGGAGTCACCAGTGCAGTGGAAGCGCTATTGGGATGCTTTGTGGAGTTCAACTTTGTTTTATACGTTAGGTGCAGGAGTATTTTATATCCAGCAAAGAAGATCGGTTATCAAACAAAATCAGGTATTAGAGGCTATCAAAGCACTTCACCAACAGAAAAGAAGATGATTCGTGGGGACTCGTGGAGACTCGTGGGGACAGACCCTTACATATGTCAAGCATTTGACATATGTAAGGGTCTGTCCCTTTTTGGAGAAATATATTTACTTAATAATAATTATTGACCAATACTTAAAACTGTGGTATATTTATCTCAACAGGAATTGTATACAGTATACACGGAGAACATGTAGACAGGAGAGGTACATATGAATCAGTGGAGAAACTTCAAACAAGGTAAATGGAATGAACAAATCGATGTCAGAGATTTCATCGTTAATAACTATACAGAGTACACTGGAGATGCGAGCTTCTTAGCAGGTCCAACAGCAAACACAACTGAGCTTTGGGAACAACTGAGCGAACTTATGATTAAAGAAAGAGAAAGAGGTTGTTTTGTAGATACAAAAACTGTATCAACAATCGTTTCTCACAATGCAGGTTACATCAATAAAGGCTTAGAAAAGGTAGTCGGTCTTCAAACAGAAGCACCACTTGTACGTTCTGTACAGCCATACGGCGGGATCAGAATGGTAGAGACTGCGCTTAACTCATACGATTATGAAATCGAACCAGAGATGAAAGAGATCTTTACTAAATACAGAAAAACACACAATGAAGGTGTTTTTGATGTTTACAATGCAGATATTCGTAAAGCAAGAAAAGTTGGAATCGTAACAGGTCTTCCAGATGCTTATGGACGTGGACGTATTATCGGTGACTACAGAAGAGTTGCATTATACGGTGTGGATCGCCTCATTGAAGAAAAACTTAAAGATAAAGCAGCCAAATCAGCAGTCTTTACATCAGAAACAATGAGAGATTGTGAAGAAATCGCAGAGCAAATCAAAGCATTCAACGAGCTGAAACAACTTGGTCAAATGTACGGGTTTGATTTATCAAGACCAGCACAAAACTTCCAAGAGGCAACTCAGTGGTTATACCTTGCATACTTAGCAGCAACAAAAGAACAAAATGGTGCAGCTATGTCACTTGGTAGAACAAGTACATTCCTTGATATCTATGCACAAAGAGACCTTGAAGAAGGTGTGATGACAGAAGAAGAAGCTCAAGAGATCATTGACCACTTCATCATGAAACTTCGTATCATTAGATTCCTAAGAACACCAGAATACAATGATTTATTCTCAGGTGATCCAACATGGGTAACTGAAAGCTTAGGTGGTTTATTAGAAGATGAGAGCGCTTCTATGGTTACAAAAAACAGCTTCCGTTATCTTCATACACTTTACAATATCGGACCAGCACCAGAGCCAAACCTAACAGTGCTTTGGAGTGAAAAATTCCCACAAGGTTACAAAGACTTCTGTGCGAAAGTATCGATTGATACATCTGCGATCCAATATGAAAGTGATGACCTTATGAGACCACAATTCGGTGATGACTACGGTATTGCGTGTTGCGTATCTCCTATGAGAATTGGTAAGCAAATGCAGTTCTTCGGTGCACGTGCGAACCTTGCAAAAGCAGTACTTTATGCAATCAACGGTGGTGTAGATGAGAAAGCAGGCGTGCCTGTTATCCCTGGCATTGAACCAATTACTGATGATATTTTAGATTACGACAAAGTTGCAAAAAACTTTGAGATTGCAACAGATTGGCTTGCAAAAGTCTATACAGATGCACTCAATGTTATTCATTACATGCATGACAAATATAGCTATGAACGTATTGAGATGGCACTTCATGATACAGAAGTATTCCGTACAATGGCTTGTGGTATTGCGGGACTTGCAGTAGCAGCAGACTCTTTATCAGCGATCAAACATGCGAAAGTAAGACCGATCCGCAACGAGCAAGGTGTTGCAATCGATTTCGAGATCGAAGGCGAATACCCAGCATACGGAAACAACGATGACCGTGTAGATGACATCGCTGTACAACTTACAAAAGATTTCATGCAAAAAATCAGAAGACATATACCATACAGAGGATCAACTTATACACAATCTGTATTAACAATTACATCTAACGTAGTATACGGTAAGAAAACAGGAGCAACACCATGTGGACGTAAAGCTGGTGTACCATTCTCTCCTGGTGCAAACCCTATGAACGGTAGAGAAACAAAAGGTGTACTTGCTGCATGTTCTTCAGTAGCAAAACTACCATTTGAGCATGCTCAAGATGGCATCTCATACACATTCTCACTTGTACCTCAAACATTAGGTAAATCAGATGACGAACGTGTACGCAATATGGTTGGTATTTTAGATGGTTACTTTGGTCAAACAGGCCAACACATCAATGTTAACGTACTTCACAAAGATTTATTAATGGATGCGATGGATCATCCAGAGAAATACCCTCAACTTACAATCCGTGTATCAGGGTATGCAGTAAACTTTATTAAGCTCACAAGAGAGCAGCAGTTAGACGTTATTAGCAGAACATTCCACGAAAGAATGTAATGCAGCAAATCCCTCCTAATTAAATAGCAATAGAATAGAACAATAAGTAGTAGCTTAAACTTTTACGTGAAAAACTCTCCCAATCTTTGATTCGGAGAGTTTTTCGTTTGGGTGTTTTCGAAGACTATTAAAAGGCGTATAATAGACAAGTTGAAGTTTAACTACTAACAGACGATTTAAGAGGGGTAACAAAAAACATTACTAAGGAGGGGAAAGAATGAATAACAAACGTTTATTACTGATGAGTGAAGCGCCTGTCACTGAGGCAATCTTCAAAATGTCACTACCAATGGTCATGGGGATGATGGTGCAGGTATTTTACAACTTAGTAGATACTTACTTTATAGGAAGATTAGGAGATGCCAATCAGCTAGCGGCAGCAAATATGGCGTTGCCAGTGTTTATGATGCTGATGGCGATTGCAGGTATTATTGGTACAGGCGCATCTTCTTATATTTCAAGATGCTTAGGCAACAAAGATTTTGAAGAGGCAAATCATGCAACAACGATTGCAGCAGGATTACTTGTAATCCTTAGCGTCGTGGTGATGATGGTTGGACTACTTGGATGTGATGGGATTGTACATATGCTAGGTGCCACAGAGGCAACATTTGATTATACGAAGCAATATGTTGGTATCATGTTCATGGGTAGTATAGCCATCATGTGTAACTACGCATTTGGACAGCTTCTTCGTGCAGAGGGCGATGCTATGAAAGCAATGATCGGGATGATGATCGGTACAGTGGTCAATATTATCCTTGATCCAGTATTTATCTTTGGTTTTGATCTCGGAATCGTAGGGGCGGCGCTTGCTACTGTAACAGGGAACTTCCTTGGGCTTGCTTACTACGTATGGAGCTTTGCAAAGGG